>CAYXQX010000680.1:0-2433 GCA_964467485.1 uncultured Porphyromonadaceae bacterium
AAATATGGAACAATAGTAATAGGGCAAGGATGCTTCTTCCCTTGGCCTGGTTAATAAAAATAGAAAATACTCCTCAGCATCGTAAATGGTTAAGGGATCTTGCAGAAGGATTGAATCAGGAGCTAAATGGAGCAATACGTGATGAAAAAAGAAAAGGAAAATGGGAAACAGTACCGAAATCAAACGAGGAATATGGAACCGCTGAGGCTACGCTTGTGCAAACTGAAGATGATTTAGTGGCTGATTTGTTATATGTAGTGAATTTTGCTTTTGTGGGACTGCACGAAGCAGCAATGGTGACAGGAGATAGTTACTACAAAGATGCTGAAGATAAATTAGCCAGATTTTTATGCCGGGCACAGATCAGAAGCGAAACACATCCTGAGCTGGACGGGGGCTGGTTCCGTGCCTTTGATCTCAAAAGATGGGAATACTGGGCTTCAAATACCGATGTGGGCTGGGGCGTATGGTGCATAGAGAGCGGATGGTCACAAAGTTGGATTACGACTGTGTTAGCACTTCGACAACTGAATACCTCAATATGGGATGTTACCAATGATAGTAATATAGAAGAACATTTCGATAACATTCGCAAAAAAGATCACTTCTTTAATTAATATTCAGTAAAACAACATTATAAAAAAAGTCATAACTTAAGGTACCTATTAACATTTTGTTTATGAAACGTAAAGAATTTTTAAACTTGGGTGGAGGTATGCTAATACCTTCAGTACTCCTCGGAAATCGGAAAATTGATGGAGAGAAAATGAATCATAGTAAAGGACTTAAAAATAGCTGCTCTCAAGGAACCTTAGAGGTTTTAGGCAATATGCCACTGCAGAAGCTTCTTGATTATCATCGTAATTATTTAATGGAAACATATATTCCCAATTGGAATCGTGGGGTGGATTGGAAGTACGGTGGATTTACCGATATGATATCTCCGGGTCAAGAACCGAATTTCGAAAAGAAGAGTACATATTATCAAGCACGCGGTCTCTGGCTTTTTAGTTATCTTTACAATCATATTTCTAAAGATTTGAGTCATTTAAAGGCAGCTGTTAACTGCCGGGATTTTCTCATAAAGTATGCTCTGACTGATAATGACCAATGGATCTCGTTTTTAAATCGCAAAGGAGAACGTCTGGGTGGCCCAGTTAATCACTATGGTGATATTTATATGATACTTGGCTTGGCTGAACTTTTTAAGGCAACTGGAGATGAGAAGGATTTATCTTTAGCTAAACGTACTGCATTTACCGTAATTGAGAGGCTTGTTTCACCATCTTACCAGTCCATTGGATCTTGGGGACCTGCACTAGAACCAGGAGCTAAAAGACTAGGAGACTGGCAACACTTCCTTAATGCGCTGACAGAATTACTTAGGATACGATACGACGAAGGTATATCTCAAATTGCCAGATATTGCGTTCGAATGATTTGTGAACATCATTGGCTGCCTGAATTTGGAGTGTTGGTTGAGTTCGTAGATAATCAATATAAGCCCTATACTTTTACTTCTCCAAATTGGGGAGGAAGACGTGATCTTAGCATCGTTTCTGGTTGGCATGGTGTTCAGTCCAGCTGGATGGTAATGGATGAAGCAATGCGCGTAAATTATTATCCTACCTTCAGGCAAGGTTTAAGGATGGGGCTTTCTACATTGGAAAGGTGTTTTATAGATGGACAAGGAGTGATCTCCATCAAAAGTCCAGAAGATTCAACACTTGCGGAAAAAGTTAACCCGTGGGGAGCACTCGATGATGTACTGGTTTTCTGCCTCATGGCGATTGAACACACCCACAATCCAATGGCTATTGATTATTACAATAATTGTTTTGACCTGTACAATAGTAGACCAGATAATTTTCAGCCCTATGATCTTTTACATGTTCCGAGACGTATTTTCTTCACAATAGATATCTTAAATAGGATTATCCAAAATAATGGTAAGATTTCAGGTTTTTGGAATGATGGGAATGGAAATATGAATAAATAAAGATCTTATTGTCAATAGGTTATAGATTTAGTAAGATTAATAACCTTAACATTAAATATTCTGTGCTACGGTAGTAGTACTGTAAATATAAGTATCAATGTGCTTAAAAAAGTAAGGTCAAAAACAGTAACGCTTAAGCATTATTTCTTAGGTTAGTAAACTAACACCTCCAGAGAAAGTTTGAATAAGGAATCCAATGGATTAGCAGATGATGAAATAAGAAAAGGAACATGGGCAGCATCGTCAAAGTTAAATGAAGAATATGGTATGACTAAATCAACGTTCCTGCAGTGAGGGATCTTTTATATACAGTGAATTTTGCTTTTGTCAGATTGCAAGAAGCAATGATGAGAATATTGGGCATATAATACCGACATGGCCTGGGGTGCATGGTGCTTAGAGAGCGGATGGTCGCAAAGCTGGATTACCACAGT
>CAYXQX010000681.1:0-2423 GCA_964467485.1 uncultured Porphyromonadaceae bacterium
ATAACAATTTTCACTTTATTTTTCAAAAATAGGATATTTACTTTGAAATCAATCCTAGTTGGCATCCAAGTTTTTCAAGCCTGGAAAAAAATATAACTTGACAAACAAAAAAATAATCTAAAATATATCCATTTTATTTTTAGGACTGTCATTAATACTTACTTCTTTTATATAAAAGAGTTCGGACTTATGTCTGGGTTTTTTCTTAATTATCGGACTACTTTAACAGTAATCATTATCCCTAATCTATGAATATTGACCGTTTATTAACAAAATCTATGATTTCATAAAAGAAAGCAAACATTTCATATTTTTCTACGTACTATTATTTTGTGAATATTTTTTTACTATATTGCGCCTCAGGATAATTATCAATGAAAATTAATTTACTTATAGCAGTTCTGATCGGGGGATTTCTAACTGTTTTGACTTCTTGTGAGGATAAAGCTCCAGTGGTTGAAGAGAAAGAGAATCCGTTTAAACCGGAGGTGGGATGGAACGGATTTGGTTTAGATGGAGTTCCCTATGCTACCCCTAATGCAATTATTGAAATCTTTGGTGAGAACATAGATACTTTGAGTTCCGATTATGATGTCAGCTTTACGGACGGGACTTTCAGTCCACTTATTCGTGATGTTTTCGACTACTCAATTCTTGTCTATTTTGATGTAAACTCACCAGCATTGAATGAATTAAGTACAGGAACATATTATTTTGAAAATACACCTGAAAGAGAGCCTAATAAAATTGTGGAAGCCTATGTAATTATCAGCAACGATAGTACCAGCACAATAACCAAATATCCTATTATTGAAGGTATAGTTCAAGTAAGCGAATCAAATGGCTTTTTCCTTGTGGAGTACTCCATGAAAACAGTGAAAGAGGGCAAGATTGTAGATCTTACAGGACAATATACCGGTATTTTTCAGTTAATTGACCAAACTCTTAACTGATAGAATTCCTGACAGAAAGCTTTGATCTGAGCCAAGCTCCTAGATAAAGAAATACTTTTCCATACCAAGCATTTTAGAGAATATAGTCCTTTCATCTGTTGTCAGCACAGCTGTTAATATCATGGTATAATATATTTAAGCCCACGATATGAGAATTTGAAATGAATGCGAAAATATAAAACCCCGGCTTTACGGCCGGGGTTTCTCTAGTATGAATACACAAGAAAATTTAAGGAATCTATCTAAATAAACCCATCTATTTAGTTGCAAAGCAAAAACCGGATTCCTAATCCTTTTCAAGTATATCCTCAACAGATTTTTAAAACTTAATGCCTATTCCCGTCATAAAATTAATTCCCGGCATGGTATAGCCATAATCAATCTGGTAGTCGGCATTAAATAAATTCTTTCCACTAATAAATAACTCAACACTTTCAGCTAGTTTGTATTTCATACTAGCGTTCAATACAAAATAATCTTCCTTAATCTCCACCCCTGTTACTTCTGTTGGAGTGGAAGTATATAAGCCACCTATATAATTCGCATGAACAGCAAAGGATAAGCTGTTAAGCCGATAACTTATCCCGGTAAATACCTGATGTTCAGGGGCCGCTAATTTTGGACTATCCATATCCAAATAAGAATAACTGAAGTCTAAAGATAGTAATTTTCCGGGACTATAATATGCTTCCAGCTCAATTCCATTATGATTAAATTCGCCAGCATTTTTTCTAGAAGGAGGAGGTGCATTGGAATAATCCATTACAATAAGATTGCTTCCCTTTACATTATATATTGTTATTTCCGTTTTAAGTTTCCCATCCAGAAGTGTATTTGCAATACCTGCTTCGATACTGTTGCTTTCTTCAGGTTTTAGTTCTGGATTTGGTGCAAAAAGATATAACTCCATAATAGTTGGACTCCTGTACCCCTTGGATGCAGATGCTTTCAATGTCATAAAGTTGGTAGCATGAAATAATATACCGACCTGTGGGATAAACTGTTCACCAAATACAGAATGATTATCAAATCGTCCTCCGGCACTAAGAATTAATTTATTATTTATGATACTCTGACGGACAACTGCATATCCAGCTGTTTCTGATACTGAAAGCCACTTATTCGCATTAGTAGGAGGAAAAGCGGAGTTTCCGCGTCCACCATAAGATTTGTAATCAAATCCAACTGTGATTAGATTCCCTTTGAACAATCTCAATCCTTCATAAAATGAAATTCCATAATTCTCATCCGTAGATTTCCAACCATCAGAAAAATCATGATCTCCAAAATTCATAAAGGCAAAGATCCCGCCTTCCATCTTTTCATAACTATTCATTAATGAAACGGAGGTTTTGCCTCTAATCATATTTGCAACAAAAGTCTCCGATGCAGAATCAATCATTCCAGGATCCATGCCCTTCATATCTGCTATGTTAAAGTCAGTCAATAGTTTTAAATTCTCATTAATCT
>CAYXQX010000682.1:0-2419 GCA_964467485.1 uncultured Porphyromonadaceae bacterium
GCCCGACCTTCCCGATATAATCGGGACGCTCTAACCAGCTGAGCTACCTCGCCATAATGTCAATGATCAATTTTTTCTTCGATAACTCCGCCCGACCTTCCCGATATAATCGGGACGCTCTAACCAGCTGAGCTACCTCGCCATTTTGTAACTGCTTTTCTTAAGCGGTTGCAAATATAGGATTTTTTCAAAAGTAATGAGAAAACTAAAGATCTTTTTAATCTCAATATCTTAAAATTTTGTATATTGCGGAAACACAGCCTACATATAAATATAGAAAATGGCAGAATCTAAAAAGTTTGAATTGGAGTTTCCAATAAACGTATCACCAAAGGTATTGTATTACAGGTTAAGTACTCCTAGCGGATTAAGCGAATGGTTTGCTGATGATGTAAACCTGAAGGATTCAGTATTCACATTCATATGGGATGGAAACGAACAGCAGGCCAAGCTCCTGAGTAAAAAAGAGAATAAAACAATTCGCTTTCACTGGCTTGACTCAGAAGATGAGGATAGCTATTTCGAATTCAGGATATCTCAGGATGATCTAACAGGCGATGTATCTCTGATGATAACTGATTTTGCCGAAGAAGATGAGATACAGGGTACTACAGAATTGTGGGAAAAACAAATAGCTGAGCTAAAGCATAACCTGGGTTCCTGATTTTTTTCTATCAAGCAATCAATCGATTATTACTCCGTTTCTAAAACAAATCCATTTAATGAAACGGCTTCATTTGTATTTGATCAAGTCCTTTCTAGGGCCATTCTTTATGGCTTTTGCTATTGCCATGATCATTTTAATGCTGAACTTCGTTTGGCTTTATATCGACGAGATTGTTGGTAAAGGCCTGAAATGGAATGTGATTGCAGAATTAGTCACCTACGTTTCTGCCCAACTTATCCCAAGGGCAATGATTTTGGGAATTCTACTTGCATCTGTAATGAGCTTTGGAAACCTGGGTGAACACTATGAGTTAACTGCCTTGAAATCATCCGGCATTTCCCTCATCAGAACTATGTACCCGGTCCTTATTTTTGTTGCAATACTCGGTGCAGGATCACTAGCATTCTCTAATTATGTGATTCCGGTTACCAACATGAAGTTTTATACACTGTTTCATGATATTCGACAACAAAGGCCGGAGATTGATATCAAAGAAAAGCAATTCTATAATGGGATCGATGGATATAGCCTTTACATTGGTGACAGAAGTAAGGATGGGATGACTCTCTTCGACTTGATGATTTATGATCACAGTCAAAACAAAGGTAACGTTGCAGTAACAATGGCCGACTCAGGGAATATGCGAATATCAGAAGGTGAAGCTTACCTGATATTAACACTATATAGTGGTTATAGCTATATTGAGCAGTTGTCAGAGGAAAACAATATTCAGGAGAACAAACCTCTGAGACTTGATAATTTTGCTAAACAAGTAGTCCTCTTCAATTTACCCGGATCAGAATTAAAACGAAGCAAGGAAGACCTGTACAAGGATCGTTATCAAATGATGAATTTAAAGCAGCTTAAAGAAGCTGCCTATAAGATAAATGAAGAGATGGTGTGGGAGAGAAAAAAAGTAGGACACGATCTCTTGGAACAGGATTACTTGCGTCTTGAAAACAAAAAAGAAGTCAGAGCTGACAGTCTATATTACTCACTTCCTGAGACTGCCCTGGATCCTCTTTTACTGATAGGTACTTTGCTCCTACAGGATCAACGTGAGGTATACAGACAAGCTCAGACATTCTCCCGCTTGGTTCAAAAAAAACTAAACGACTCATCCCGTGATATAGAAATCAGGAACAGGTGGGAAAAAAACTTCTGGAATGAGAGAAACAATATGTTTGTCAATGCCTTTGCCTGCATTTTATTCTTCCTTATAGGAGCATCACTGGGAGCCATAATAAGAAAAGGCGGACTTGGTACTCCCGTAGTGGTTTCGGTAGTATTTTTTATTGCTTACTATATGCTGAACAATCTCGGAGAGAAATATTCTATTGCCGGATTTGCCCCTTCCTGGCTCGGTATGTGGGGAGCCACCTTCTTGCTTCTACCTTTTGGCTTATTCCTTACCTTCAAATCGAACAATGATTCGAAAATCCTAAGTACTGAAGCTTACATCCTTATGTTCAGGAGACTCCTGAGAATTGACAAAAAAAAGCAAAAGAAGGATTAGCTCCTATCTGAAAATATCTAAACAATATTCTCCTGATCAAAAAACTGATCAAAAATTACGATCTTCGCCAGCGCAATGAAACGGCTTCACAAATACATGATAAAGTCCTTTCTAGGTCCCTTTTTATTGACCTTCGGTATTGCCATGATTGTTCTGATCCTGCAGTTTGTATGGAAATGGATAGATGAATTGGTAGGAAAGGGTCTTGATTGGTTAATTATTGTTGAACTAATCGT
>CAYXQX010000683.1:0-1001 GCA_964467485.1 uncultured Porphyromonadaceae bacterium
AGCCTCTGAAGCTCCCTGGGTTAGGGCTATTTCTGAAGGTTGTGGATATGTCACTGATGGTTGTTTTTTATACAAAACCAAATCTAATAAACTCATAATGATTTGGTCTAGTATGGGGAAAGATGGTTACGCCATCGGAACAGTTGTTTCTGAAAGTGGGAGTATTAAGGGGCCATGGAAACACAACTCTGACCGTTTATTTGAAAAAAACGGTGGTCACGGAATGATTTTTAAAACATTCGAAGGGCAATTGGTACTTTGTTTGCATCAACCCAATACGAGCCCAGATGAACGGATGCAATTGTATAAATTAATAGATACTGGGGAAACTTTAGAGTTGGATGGGAAATTGTTTTGAATTCCCTATTAAGTAGTATTCATTTAACTGGCTACAAAAATGGATATTAATAGCCTATACAATTAGTAAATTTAAGGATTATTGCCCCTCTCAACATCCTTGTAAATTGATAGGATTGAAGCCCGCACCCAATAGTTATCGGGTCGGCCTTATACTAGCCGCCAGACCGTCGAAAAACCCCTTCTTTTTGCTAATACCCCTCCCCTATTATTTCAGGCTAAATTTCATATTTCGAGCAAATAAAGCATGAAATATATCCAGGGACAAAACAGAAATCAGACCTGCCTTTTTCGGGTGGTGGTAAGGTTGCAATGTTTGCATGGATAAACAATAAATCCGGCTTACTTTACAAGCAATTAATCTTCCTCATCCTCACTATCGGGTATAAAAAATGCAGCATGTACAACCGGAGGACATGGTGAATCAAGTCCTTTTACTGCTCTCCATATTACTTCGTTAAAATCATTATCATTTATCTGGTCTTCCTGTGCTAAATTAAACTTTTCGCTTTTTTTCTGCCAGACATTTTCTGCCAGATTTATTTCATTAAGATCGATAAGGCAGGGTCTGACATCAAAAGGTGGATGCACAGGTGTATTATTCATACATCTCCATATTGGAACTGCCGCTGCGTCATACTGAC
>CAYXQX010000683.1:1011-2412 GCA_964467485.1 uncultured Porphyromonadaceae bacterium
GACTCATAGGTGGCAGGCCAAGGATCAATTCAATAGTACGAAGAAATGATGATGTTGTATAAGCAGTATGATCAACGAATCCCTCCTTTACAAAACCACCTGCAACATATGCAGTAGTGCGGTGGGCATCCACATGGTCGGGTCCGTTTTGAGCATCGTCTTCAATAATTAGTATTAGGCTTTCTTTCCATATTGAACTATGACTGAGATAATCAATTAGCAGACCAACAGCCAGATCATTATCAGCAACCTGTGCAAAAGGAGTTGGTTTGCCGAGCCTTAGTCCCTGGGTATGATCGTTGCCAAAGCGAATAGTTGATAACTGAGGCAATACATTTGCTGCCATGAGTGAATCAAAATCATTTTTCCATTGTGTGAACCGGATTGTATCTCTTACATTCAGGTCCCAGCTTGTATATGTAGGACAGAAGTTGTTTTCCAATGAAGGTAAATTTGGTCCCTTGCTGCTAACAAATTCAGCATAGGTACGATAACTGACACCATTGCGTTTACAATTATCCCACAGGAAACCATTTTTATTGTTGGCAACTTCCCTTAGGCCACAACTAGCTTTATTTCCTCCTCTTCCCCCATACATGGATGGCCAGGTTTTTTCGAGGTAATCTGTTGCATAAGCGCCCATAGTCCAGTTATGCCCATCCTTACTCACTTCACCGTCAACATAGAAGTTATCAAGCAACACAAATTCCCGGGCAAGGGCATGCTGATTTGGTGTTACCGTTTCACCAAATAAGGTAAGATCAGGATCCCCGTTCCCTTCAGGCATGTCGCCCAAAACCTGGTCGTAGGTGCGGTTTTCCTTAATGACATAAAATACATATTTTATGGGAGATTTATTACCTACCTTCTGAGGAATAGGATTGCCTGGTGCACCTTCTGAAATCAATTCCGTATTCTTATTGTAGGGAGTGTTATTATAAACAGCTTGTGAAAATATAGCCATTTGCTTTTCATCTGGAATATTGAGAATGCTGAGAGTACCCTTGAAAAGGCCTCCGATATACTGGACTTTTATTTTTTCTTGACTGCCATCTTTTTTAGTAACCACTATATCTCCTTTTTTTCGATTTGGATTAGGACCAAATGGGTTTGCAAGGGATGACAATCCCTTTCCATTACTTACCAGAATCTTGTTTTTTGCTGTTCTTACACATGTAGGATACCAGCCTGTTGGTATAAAACCTTTACTCTTGGATGAACCAGGAGTACTTACATCAAATACTGCAAGGCTATTATTATCAGCATTGGCAATAAATAAAATATTTTCTTCTTCGTTCAAAGCAACACTATTGGTAGTTGAACCGGCTGGAGAATCAGGATAAAGAGCAGCATTTAATGTCTCAATTACCTTTGATTTCCTTGTATCAATAACTGATACAC
>CAYXQX010000684.1:0-2411 GCA_964467485.1 uncultured Porphyromonadaceae bacterium
AGGCCCAAATAATTCTGGACACTGAGCTTTTGTTTTTGTATAGCGACCAGTTTTCGTGAATTAATTTGAACGAGAAGCGTTTTTGAAGAAGTGCCATAAGCAGACCAGCAAGCAAGGCCCCTAAAAGGAAAAATGATTCCCAATTACCTGATGCATTTATAGCCTTGAAATATTCGGAATTCTGCTGTCCGGTAATAATATCACCCAGGTAGGGAAAAGTAGTGGAAGCTCCAATCACCCGGTAGCAAATTCCTTCATTAAAAATTAGTGTATTTAACACAGCAAGTCCCACACCTGCAATCATCCATTTTTTATCCTGAGAATTTTCTTTTTTATGCATCCAAAAAACCACATAAATAAATGCACCTCCAAGAATGATTAGAGCCAGATAAAACCAAATAGAAAAATCCCCTATAATCGACTGTAATGAAAATTTCCCAAGATCAGGTCCACGCACACCAGCCAGACTTGTTGCAAATCGAGTGTAGAGGACACCAGCAGTAAACCCACCCAGGATCCCAACACCGGCATCCAACGATCCTTCACCTAAGGTCTTTTAGCATGGCCATGCCACTGATAGTGTTGTATCTGTTAAGTTTGGCATGTTGCAGGAGAAATCCGAATACAAATCCAAGTAGCAAAACTAAAATCATAATATTAAAATGTTTATTTAGACAAATATATTAATAAATCATACAGACAATCAGCAACCCGAAACCCGAAACCCGAAACTCGAAACGCGAAACTCGCAACCCGAAACCCGAAACTTGCAACCCGAAACCCGAAACCCGAAACTATTTCCCCCTCTTCGGCGACTGAGGCTTCTGGTCATATGATTTATAAGGTATATACCCGCCCTTTGTAATACTATAACCCCATAGATTTATATAATAATCTGCCGGATTGAATTCATCATCATTATCCTTCAACACAGACATCAGTTGCGTTTCCAAATCAGCCTGTATATCAGTATAATCAGGATTATTAACCAGATTATTCATCTGGTACGGATCTGCAATATCATCATATAACAACCAGGCACCTTCAATACCTTTAACATAAGTATACTGCTTGGTTTTCAGCGCTCTATATTCCTTTTTAAATTCTTTCCTGACAGAAGCAAATGAGGAAACTGACATATAAAGTGCTCCATAATCCTGATCTTCCTTGCTTCCCATAATAATATCAGCAAAATTTTCGCCCTCATAGGAATCCGGAATCTCCAAACCGGCCAAGCCCAGCAGACTAGCGGATAAATCGGGGCTTGTTAGAGGCATATTTACCTGACGGCTAATGCCTTTTGAACTTGGATAACTAATGATTAAAGGCACTCCGGCAGCTTCTATCCAGGGTACCTGCTTTTGTTTAATTCTAGCACCATGTGCCCCCATGATCTCTCCATGATCTGAAGTGAAAACAATGATAGTCTTATCCATCAAATCGAGCTCCTTAAGCTGATCTAATATACCACCAACGGCCTCGTCTATGGCAGAGCAATGAGCATAATAACCAACCAGCTCTTTTCTGGCCTGTGAATGAAGTTCTTCAGGTACATTTGGATTAAGCTTGATATCAGCTTCAGGATATAGTTTCTTAAACTCTTCGGGAGCCGTTGCATGAGGGAAATGAGGTGCTGCTATCGACACAAACAAGAAGAAGGGTTTGTCATTGTTTGCATGATCAGTGATGTAGCCCTCTGCATCTTCAGCCACAGCAAAAGGAGAATAGCCTTCCCAATATTTGATTTCAGGTGAATCACCTTCATAATAGGCCATATGATTATAATCGTGCGAGCATTCCAGCCCTTTCCAATAATCAAAACCCTGCCTTCTTTCACGTGGAGTAAAGTCAAAACGCCCCTGGCCATCCAGATGCCATTTACCAATATATCCGGTGTTGTACCCATTCTCCTTAAACACTTCAGCCAAACATAATTCCTCAGCCGGTAGATAAGCATCGTTCAAAAACATCCCGGTTGAGGTAGGATACCTTCCGGTTAGTAAAGAGGCCCGGTAAGGTGTGCAAACCGGACAAACAGAAACAGCATTGGAAAAAGTTATAGCTTCTTCAGCAAAAAGATCAAGATTGGGCGTTTTCACGTTGGGATCACCTGCATATCCGGTAGCTGACCCCCGCCATTGATCTGCCAGAATAAATACTACATTAGCTTTCTCAGGATTCTTATTTGTACATCCTGATATTATCGCCCCTATAGCAATAACAGCAATTGCCGCAATGCCGGATATTTTAACAAGCTGTTTCTTCATAACTATTTCACCTCCTTTTCCATATTTTTACATGCCTCTCTCATTTCTTTTAATATATCCTGATATTCCGGGTTGTCGACCAGATTCTCTAACTGATCGGGATCTACTTTTAAGTCATGCAAGAACTCATATTCCGGCTCCTGC
>CAYXQX010000685.1:0-2410 GCA_964467485.1 uncultured Porphyromonadaceae bacterium
ATTATTATATGATAGCAAATCTATTTTTGAAGATCAACTCGAAGCTGTTCAAAGGGATAGCGTGAGGCGTGGAAATGAAACAATCGACCTGGCCCTTCTTACTGATGGCCTGAGGGCTGAACGAGAGCAAGGTATTACTATTGATGTAGCATATAGATATTTTGCAACTCCAAAAAGAAAATTTATCATTGCAGATACACCGGGACATATTCAATATACCCGTAATATGGTTACAGGAGCTTCAACTGCTAATCTTGCTCTTATACTCATTGATGCAAGACACGGAGTTCTTGAACAAACTATTCGTCACTCATATATAGCAACCCTGCTTCATATCCCTCACCTGGTCATCTGTGTCAATAAAATGGATCTGATGAATTATGATCAGGGTGTATTTGAAAAAATTAAATCCGATTTTGCTCAGATCGCCAAGAAACTAAATGTTAAAGACGCAAGGTTTATTCCGATCAGTGCTCTGAAAGGAGATAATGTTGTTAATAGATCGGATAAAACTGATTGGTACGAAGGACCAACACTTTTAAAGCTTCTCGAAGATATTGATATCACTTACGACCGAAATCTGGAGGACCCTCGCTTTTCCGTACAATATGTTATTCGCCCGCAAACAGACGAATATCATGATTATCGTGGTTATGCCGGACGAATTGCAGGGGGGTGGTTCCGCCCGGGAGATAAAGTAACTATGCTACCTTCCGGACTGCCTTCTGTGGTCAAATCAGTTGACGTTTTTGAGAAGAGCCTTGATAGTGCTAAAGTTACGGAATCAGTTACCTTAACTCTTGAGGATGATATAGATATAAGCAGAGGGAACATGATTGTGGGTAGAGAAAACCAACCAGAAATTGGACAGGAGATTGACCTGATGATAAGCTGGTTCAATGAAAGACCCTTAAACCCTCGAGGAAAATATGCCGTACGGCATACCAATATGGATGTGCGCTGCATAATTAAGGAGGTAAAATATAAAATGGATATTAACACCCTTGAACAAAATACAGAGGATTTTGAAATAAGAATGAATGATATAGGCAGAATAAAAATTAAAACTACACAGCCTTTATACTATGATTCCTATGCCAAGAACAGAATTACCGGAAGCGTAATTTTAATAGATGAGGCCACCAATGAAACAATGGCCGCCGGCCTAATCATTTAATCAAAAAAGCTGATATTTATGCCTGATTCAAAATACTATTTCATTTGCCGCTCTTGCGGAAGCAGAACTGAAAATTACCGTGAATGGTTCAATGCAGGGCAAAAATGCCATGCGTGCGGACAAAAATGGGTTGATGTAAAATATAACACCGACCTTAACAAAATTAAAGAACTAATCGGGAATGGGAATAAGCAGGCCTCATCAGTTTTTCATTACTTCGATTTCCTACCCCTTGATAATAAAGAAAATATAATCACCGAGGGAGAGGGAGCAATTAATGTTGATCGATGGAAGTTCCTGGAAAAATTCGCTAAAGAGCACTATGCCATTGAGCTGGAAGTGCTGGCATACAGGAATGATGAAAACCAGGGAACTGGCACCTTCAAGGATGTCGCAGCATCTGTGGCAGCCTCCGTACTGAAAGAAAATGGTATCACCCACTATTGTGTTGCAAGCACAGGTAATATCGCCACCGCCTTTGCTCATTATCTCGCAATGGCAGGTATTTCTTTGGCAGTATTTATTCCAGATGATGCTCTTAAAGCTAATGAAGCTGGTGTAAGCTGTTATGGCCAACGCATATTCCGTGTTAAGGGTGACTATGCTTTGGCTAAAAAAATATGTGCTGAATACTCTATTAAGCATGGCATCCATATGTCAGGCGGCAATATCGATCCAGCTCGGGTTGAGGCAAAAAAAACACAGGTTTTTGAATGGCTTCGTCAACTAGGTACCTTACCAGATGTTTATGTTCAGGCTTTGGCCGGAGGGACTGGCCCAATAGCCATCGATAAAGCAATCAGGGATATTGAGCCTCTGGGTTTAGTGAAAAAAGACCCGCGTTATATAATGGTTCAGACAAGTGGTTGTGATCCTATGACCGCAGCATGGGAAAAAGCAAAAAAGAATAATTTCCCGGAAGGCTGGGAAAACGATTTCCCAATTTATGACAGTCCGGTTACCAAAATACCTACCCTGGCCAATGGAAATCCACAAACCTTCCCAATTATAGGTTCACTATGTAAAAAAACCGGAGGAGAGATAATTACTTTCGATGAAAGCCTTAGTACAGAAGTTGCACGACTTGTAGCCTATGAAAGCACTATCAAGATTGGCCCAGCCTCAACCATAGCTGTTGGAGGCTTCTTTGAGGGTCTGAAGAAAGGACTATTTAAAGAAGGTGAAAAAATCATGTTGAATATCGGTGAAGGTGTCAGAAGATCTCCTGAATTA
>CAYXQX010000686.1:0-2404 GCA_964467485.1 uncultured Porphyromonadaceae bacterium
ATCATTCCTGGGCTTATTTTTCCTTGCAGCCGTTTATGTAGCAATCGGGCTGTTCACTTCGGCCTTGTCGGATAACCAGATTGTTTCATTTATCCTGGGTGTTCTGTTTTGTTTTATAGTCTTTCTTGGCTTTGATTACCTGGCTCAATTATGGCAGTCGGGAGGAATACAGAACTTTATGGATGGTTTGGGTATATCCTATCATTACAACTCTATGGCAAGGGGAGTGATAGATACACGGGATGTAATTTACTTCATATCAGTTATTTCAATCTTTATTTTATTTGCAAAAATCGTTCTGGAAAGCCGGAAATGGTAATGAAGGATAATTCTATTATGGAGAAAAAGCAGGTAAAACGACAAAATATTATTCAGCTGGTGCTACTCCTGGTTTTGGTGGGCTTGCTGAATTTCATTTCTCATTACGTCTTTCACCGTTTTGATCTTACTCAGGAGAAACGTTATACTCTTGCTACCAGCACCAAGGATTTTCTGAAGGAGATGGATGATGTTGTGTTTATGAGAGTATATCTGGAAGGTGATAATATGCCGGCCGGTTTTCAACGACTTCAAAAATCGACAAAAGAACTGTTGGATGAATTCAGAAGATATGCCGGTAATAATCTGCAATATGAGTTTATCAATCCCAGTGGAAGTCCAGATCAAAAAACTAATAGGGAGGTATATGACCAGCTTGCTAAAGATGGCTTGATGTACTACAATGTAACTTCACAGGAAAGAGGGGGCGAGATGAGTTTTCCTGTTTTCCCTGCTGCTGTGGTTAGCTATAGCCTGCATGGACAGCAATTAGACAGACCGGTGAATTTTTTCAAGGGATCAAGTTCAAACAGAATAAACGACGAAACTATTAATAGGGCCGTTGAGAACTTAGAATATGAGTTTATTTCAGCTATGCGTGTTATCACCAGGGACCGTGTTCCCAGTATTGCGATAATTGAAGGACATGGTGAGCTGGAAAAGAGTGAGATAGCAAGTCTTACTGGTGCATTAGAGGGTTTTTACCAGGTTAAAAGAGTAACTATCGGAAATCAGCTTAGTGCTCTGGATGAGTATGATGCTATTATTGTGGCTGATCCTAAAGAGAGGTTTTCTGAAAAGGATAAGTTCATTATCGACCAGTTTATTCTCAAGGGAGGTAAATCTATGTGGCTGGTCGATGCTTCAAAGGTCGATCTGAACCAGATAGCTTTCGAAAGCGAAACGATGAGTGAAGGAAATCCTGTCGTGATTGGGGGAATGTTATTCTCTTATGGTGCACGTATAAATTCGGTGTTCGTGCAGGATATTCAGTGTGCTGTTATTCCCGTTGATGTATCAAGTGTCGATTCGGAGGAGCCTGAATGGAGCCTGGTGCCCTATGTTTATTTCCCTCTGGCAGTGCCTCGACAGGATAATCCCATTACCCGAAATCTCAACCTCATTCGTTTTGAATTTGCCAGTTCAGTGGATACTGTTGGCGATGATCCTAATATCAAAAAAACTGTTTTACTGAATTCCTCCAAAAATTCCAGATATGTTCGCCAACCTGTCCGTATCAGTACAGATATCTTCTCGGAAAGGCTGGAAGCATCAAGATTCCCGAAGGAGAATCTTCCTTTAGCCGTGCTGCTTGAAGGTAAATTTCAGAGCTTTTATAAAAGTCGCTTGCATGAAGATTTTACTGAAAGTGAGCTTGTTAATGTCTTGGATGAATCTATTACCCCAACAAAAATGATAGTTATTGGAGATGGGGAGGTAGCTAAAAATAATGTTATTAGGGAAGGCGGTCAGCAACGCATCCAAGAGGTAGGTTTTGATCGCTTTAGCGGACGAACTTTTGGTAATAAAGATTTCCTGTTGAACTGCATGAATTATCTTTTGGATGATGAGGGTGTAATGGGTGTAAGATCTCGTGAGGTTCGTCTCCGTTTAATGGACTATGACCAGATAACTGAGAACAAAGCGAAATGGCAGCTCATTAATTTGTTGATTCCTGTGGCTCTGGTAATGATTTTTGGACTTGTATATGTTGCTGTAAGAAGGCGTAAATACGCAAAAAAATAATCTAATGAAAAAGAACTTCATCATACTAATCCTCGTAATTATACTTGCAGCCGTTGCAGTTTGGGTTGTAAGTACTAACACAGGATCAACGATAAAGCGTGAGTTGCGGGATTTTGCTATTGCAGATACGGCCTCAATTGATAAGATCTTCATGGTTAAAAAGACTAACGATCAGGTCACTTTGCAACGAACTGAATCGGGATGGACTTTAAATGATAAATATTACGCCAGAAATGATGCCATTCAAATACTACTCAAAACCCTTAAGCGGGTTCAGGTAAGGAATCCTGTTTCTGTGTCTTCAATGGATAATGTAATTAAGATGCTGGCCACGAGAAAT
>CAYXQX010000687.1:0-2402 GCA_964467485.1 uncultured Porphyromonadaceae bacterium
GTCTCAAACACCAGTGAATGCAAGTTCGTGCCGGTTCGAGCCCGGCTCTGGGTACGATGAAACATCTATTAACACCTGAAGCTAAGCGCTTTGGGTGTTTTTGTTTTTTGACTGGTGTTGCTAATGGTGTTGCTCGTCAGCCTTTCTCCCTTATTATTACTATTCTCTTCGGTTCACCAGACAAGCCTAAAATATCTTCAATCTGTCGATATATGACCACCCTTTACTCCATTTAACTCGTAAATAGCAATTTCTACCAATGAGGTTGTATTTCAACATTATCGCATTGTAAAAAAATCCCATTTTTTTTGCTTTGGGCTTATCTTACCTCTATGTCATTTAAATACATGGAGTTATGAAAGAAAAAAAATTAAGAAACACTAAGAACCTCAGCCAAGCGGTAGGGGTGAGCAGACAGACAATCAATAACTGGCGCAAGAGAGAGCAGATACAGGGATATCTCATAGGTGGTCGATACTATTTTGATCTGGATGAAATTCTGGAGAAAGCAAAGAATCTGGAATTACCGTAAACAGCGAAGCGATGATGGAAAAGAAGAAAGACGCTGTACGGGTGAAACCTGCACAAAAAGAGAGGGCAAAAAGCAGCGCTATGAAAGAACTAAAAAGACTTTCCTGTGAAGCAACCAGGACTAAATACCCAAAGCTACCTGAGGCTGCCGTATGCCCACCTAATTATAAGGTGAATACTGCCAATGGCCTTACGAGGGCTATAATAGGCTTAATAGGGTTATCAGGTGGTTTTGCTACAAGAATAAGCACTACTGGTCAAATCCGTGGTGGAAGATGGGTCAAGGGAACTACTAGGAAAGGTACAGCAGACATTCATGCTATATACAAAGGTCTGCATCTCTCGATAGAGGTGAAGATAGGCAAGGACAAGCAATCCCAGTACCAGAAAGATGTAGAGAGGGAAGTGAATGCTGCGGGAGGGGTATATTATGTAGCAAGAGATTTTCAGAGTTTTTATGACTGGATCATGGATATAAATGAAAAGTCTGGGGGGCATCCCAGACCTTCGTAGTAATCACCGACCATAAATCAATGATTGTAATGCGTTTACAATGAGTAAAGCTACTAATAATAAAGGATTTATCAAACTTCCCAGGGAGCTATTTAGCCATCCAGTATGGACTCGACCAAGGGCTTGGAGGGTCTTTTCCTGGTGTCTCTTTAAGGCCAACTATAAAGAAGGGATTATCAACTGGCCAACTCCGACTGGAATGACATCATTGAAGGTATATCCTGGACAATTTGTTACAGGACGAAAGAAGGGAGCTGAAGAAACTGGACTTTCTGAATCTGCATTTTATCGTGAACAGCGGAAACTAGTGGAATTTGGTTTATTAACATTAAAAACGAACAACCAATACACCCTCGTAACTATCAGTGAATGGGACACATACAGCGGGAGGGCAGGCGCAACTGAACAGCAGACGAACAGCGGACGAACAGCGGACGAACACAATCTTAAGAAAGGAAAGAATAGAAAGAAGTCTTTAACCTCTAATGATTTAAAATAAAAATGAACTCAGAAGAATTAGTACTATGTGCGTTAATGCAGGATTCAAGCATACGTGACTTGGCTTTCAGTAAGCTGAGAAAGGATTACTTCTCCCAATATTGGGATATTTTTGAAGCCATATCCAACTTATATTCCGAAAACAAACCGATCGATCCCTATATAGTCCTTGGCCATCTTACAGGTAAGCGTGACTTGACTGAGATTTTACGTATTGGGGATTTGCTTGCTTCAGGAGTTAATGTTGAATCATACATACTACAACTTAAAAATGATTTTTTGACTCGGGAAATCAACAGACTTCCCATGAAGCTGAAGGAATCACCTCATGATGGATATGACCAGTTGGAGATTTTGCAGAAGGAAGTTGAATTGTTAGCCCATTCTGTTGTTGAAGAGCGCAAGCGTGATTTGGTGGATGCTTTAAATGATGCCTTGGATAACATTGCCAGAAGGAAAAGCAAAAAGGAATCTGGTGGAATTACAGGGATCAATACGTCTTTGAGTTCGCTGAACGAGCTAACTGGAGGGTGGCAGCCAGGTAACCTGATAGTAATCGCAGGTAGACCCTCGCATGGAAAAACTGCCATAGCTTTGCACTTTGTAAGGGCAGCTTGCAGGACTGATAAAAAGGTCTGTCTGTTTAGCCTTGAAATGACAGACAGTGAATTATGTCAAAGGTTGATAATGGCTAATCCAGAGGATGAAGAGGGTGCAGCGAATGAGATATTAAATTGGCCGCTTGAGATTATGGATTCTTCAAATCAGGATATCCAGTTTATTAAATCCAACTCACGAATACATAAGCCAGACATGATAATAATAGACTATCTGGGGCTAATGAATCTACCAGATGGTGA
>CAYXQX010000688.1:0-2394 GCA_964467485.1 uncultured Porphyromonadaceae bacterium
AAGAATAATTTTCCAGAAGATTTTTAATAAAGCAGTGAAATTTGACGGTGAAATTGAAGATCGCATTTCGAGGTTGATGTTAGATACTGTGATAAGAAAGGAGCTAAGTGATCTTGAAGAGGAAGTTAAATATGAATATGCAGTAAGAAAAGGAAACTCAGAATATGTTTTCCGGAGTAAAGATTTTAACCCTCAGAGTCACGCAGTTAAAATTGCAAAGCAGCTTTTCCCTCATGATATTTCCCCAAGACCAGATTTTCTTGTGTTATACTTCCCTAACCAAAAAAATATTCTACTAAGGTCCGTAAGCTTTATGGCAGGAGCATCCCTAATATTAACCATTGGTCTACTTATAGTTTCTCTGCTTACCATATTGGTCATTTTCAAACAAAAGAAGTTATCAGAAATCAAAAACGATTTCATCAATAATATGACGCATGAGCTCAAAACCCCTATTTCAACTATTTCTCTCGCATCCCAAATGCTTGGTGATGAAACAGTTCCTATGGATAAAAAGAGTTTGGCACATGTCTCAAATCTAATTAAAGATGAGAGTAAAAGACTAGGTACTCAGGTTGAAAAAGTACTGCAAATGTCAATATTTGATGAAGGGAAAATTAATCTTAACTTCAAACACCTGCTAGTAAATGAAATGATTAATAAGGTTGTAGAAAAAATGAGTCTTCAAATTAATCAGAATAATGCAAGGGTTGAGCTTGATTTGGCTGATGATGATCGCAGTATTCTAGCTGATGAAGTTCATGTTACAAACATTCTTTACAATCTCCTCGACAATGCATTAAAATATTCAGGAGACAAGTCAGTTATAAAAATTCATACCAAAAATAAAAAGGCCGGTATTGAAATAGTAATTAGCGACAATGGCATTGGGATTAGCAGGGACAATCAGAAAAGGATCTTTGAGAAGTTCTACCGGGTCCCTACCGGTAACCTACACAATGTCAAGGGCTTTGGACTAGGGCTTAGTTATGTAAAAAAAGTTCTGGAAGATCATGGGGGAAATATCAAAGTAGAAAGTGAAATAAAAAAGGGTACAAGTTTTAAGTTGTTCTTACCTTACGAACTTGATTAAACTGCTTTATGGACAAAACAAGAATTTTATTAGTTGAGGATGACACAAACCTGGGGTCTTTACTTAAGGAATATCTAATTGCCAAAGGCTTTGAGACAGAACTCCAGGCTGATGGTGAAAAAGGGCTGCTAGCTTTCAAAAGAGAGCGCTATGATTTATGTATATTGGATGTGATGATGCCAGTAAAAGACGGGTTTACTCTTGCCAAGGACATACATATTATGGATCCTGATGTTCCCTTTATTTTCCTAACGGCTAAATCTATGAAGAGCGATATTTTAACAGGCTTTAATATCGGTGCTGATGATTACATCACTAAACCTTTCAGTATGGAAGAGCTGTTAATGAGAATTGAAGCTATCCTTCGAAGAACAACCAAAAGCACTAATCAGGATGTTTTCAAGTTAGGAAGTTTTTTGTTTGATGCAAATAAACAAACACTTACTAATAGTGAGGGCTCAACAAAGCTAACAACCAAAGAATCTGATCTGTTAAAATTACTTTGTCAGTACAGCAATCAAATTTTGGAAAGGAATTATGCTCTTAAGGCGATTTGGAAAGATGACAGCTACTTCAATGCCAGAAGCATGGATGTTTATATCACAAAACTCAGGAAGCATCTAAAAACTGAACCCACCACTCAAATAATCAATGTACATGGTAAGGGATATAAACTTATCAGGGAGTAACTAATCCAGCTTAAGAACGGCCAGGAATGCTGATTGGGGAACCTCTACATTTCCCACCTGTTTCATTCTTTTCTTTCCCTTTTTTTGTTTTTCAAGAAGCTTCCGTTTCCTGGTGATGTCTCCACCATAACATTTTGATGTTACATCTTTTCTATAAGCCTTAATAGTTTCTCTGGCAATAATTTTTCCACCTATAGCAGCTTGTATAGCAATATCAAACTGCTGCCTTGGAATCAGGTCTTTTAATTTAACACACATCCTACGTCCAAACGAATATGCATTATCAACATGGATAAGGCTTGAAAGAGCATCTACCATCTCTCCGTTCAACAATATATCCAGTCGTGCCAGTTTTGCAGGAATAAAGCCAACCTGATGATAATCGAATGATGCATAACCCTTTGATATGGATTTCAGCTTATCATAAAAATCAAATACTATTTCTGCAAGGGGTAGCTCAAAGGTCAGCTCCACCCTATCTGTAGTTAGATAAACCTGGGATTTAAGTTCTCCCCTCTTATCAAGGCACAATTTCATTATAGACCCTATATAATCAGGTAGGGTTATTATCTGAGCTCTGATAAATGGTTCCTCAATTCGTTCAATAAGAGT
>CAYXQX010000689.1:0-465 GCA_964467485.1 uncultured Porphyromonadaceae bacterium
ATAGAAAAAGAGCTAGTGACTTTTACAAGAAAATTGATATTTTAGTTATTGGTGATCAAGGATTAACGGATGATGAACAAAAAGTTCATTTTGCAATATGGTGCCTCAGTTCTTCTCCCCTGATGTTAGGCAACGATCCCAGAAATATGGAGAATCTTGAACGTGAATTAGCACTTAATAAAGAATGTATTGCCATTAATCAGGATCCTACAGAACAAGGCAAATTATTGATAAAGGATGGGGATGCTGAGATATGGGGTAAACACCTGAAAGATGGCTCATTGGCCATTCTTATGCTAAATAGAAACAAGTCAGACAATAAACAGATCAGTGTTTCACTTAGCAAGTTGGGGTTCAATAAGAAAGTTAGTGTTAGCAATATATTCACCGGTGAAAAACTCGAGAGAACAAAAGGGTCAATAAGTCTCGAAACTTTACCTCATCAGGGATGGTTTCTCAAGATAC
>CAYXQX010000689.1:475-2379 GCA_964467485.1 uncultured Porphyromonadaceae bacterium
TTGCCTTGGTGTAAATTTAACATCCTTAAGCGAAGGAAAAAAGAAGATTGTTAAGAAGATCATTGATGCCTTTGTGGATGAGGGCTTGTTTACCCTTTCCTCTTCCAACCAAGATAAACAGCTGGCAATATATGTGCGAAATATATTAAGCTAACTACAGGAATTATATGCGGAAGCTTCTTGCTTAGAACAGAAAACAGCAAATATGCAAGTACAACAACCGTAAAAACTGCATAGGCAAACCGTAGAGCCCGATTAGTAAGGGCATACTCTCGTTCATCTAGTTTTGGCACAACTGTATGGGTAAATCTCCATAAGCCTGTTTGAACAAAGCTGTAATAATAGGTATATACAAGAACACTTAGGGCAAATATCCCGGTGATAGCCAAGCCCAATCTAGTATTGTTAACAGGATTAACAGTCCAGCTCAACACCAGAAAAGCCAATGCTAAAAGGTTTAGGACTATTCCAATTTTCAATCTTAAACTCGAATTAATAAAACTCATATCTTTTTATGTTACTTAAATATTCAGCAATTCAACTCATAACTCATAATTTCAGCTTGCTGATCCCGATTTTTATCGGGGCAGAACTCATAACTCATAATTCATAATTTTTCTTCATCAACTCCTCACTCATAAGCCTCATCTCTTTTATTGAAAAAACAAAATCAACAGGAACATTTAACACCTCACTAATCCTAAAAGCTAAATCCAGACTGGGATTGTACTCTTCTCTCTCCAGATAGCCAACAGTTTGAAAATTTACCCCAATTAGCTCAGCCAATTCTTTCCTCGACATACCTCTCTCCTGCCGCAGTAGCCCGATTCTGTTATGTATTTTCCTTAATTCCATGTATATAAGCGTAAACAAGCGTTCCTATTCCCAGAACATTTTCTCAAAACAACTCACAACTCATAACTCATAATTTCAGCTTGCTGATCCCGATTTTTATCGGGGCATAACTTATAATTCATAACTCATAACTCTATTTGTTATAAATTTACAACATTTTATATAATTAACAATACTTATAATCATTTTCTTACAACTATTTGTTTATCGTAATTTAAGCTAATACTTTTATGCTATCTATTAAACCTGATAATGCAACACGACCCAAGCAACATTATACCTCTGGAAGTTGATGAGACAATTGTTCTAAAACCCAATGAGATTGAGATTCTCAGGAGACTTGCATTGGAATGGGCAGAAGCGGCCTCTCTTAAGATCCATAGTGAAAAAGCTCTTCTTTGGCAAAAGCTAAATGATCTCGAATCTGAAAGACCGATGGTGTGGATTAACGAAATACCATGGCATGAAATGAATTATAATGACGAACTGACACTCAAATGCGAAAATAACTGGGCCAGAAGTCAAGAAGATTACATGCGCAAATCTCTTTATCAATGGAGACATATGCCTGGCGATATGATTCTGAATCCTTGGCTTGAATGTCCATTATCCATTCACAGCTCAGATTTTGGTATGATGGAAGATGTGGATGTTGCACTAACCGACTCTGCCAATGATGTTGTTTCCAGACACTTCAACATTCAAATAAGAGACCTGGAGGATTTAGAAAAAATAAAAATGCCAGTTATCACCCATAATGAGGAAGCTTCAAATAGACGCTTTGAATTAATGAATCAGATATTTTCTGATATTATCCCAGTTCGAAAAACTGGTCAAACACATATTTGGTTTACGCCCTGGGACTGGCTGATCAGATGGTGGGGAGTTCAGGAAGCAATGATGGACCTCATCATGAGGCCTGATATGGTCCATGCCTTTTATGAAAAAATGGTTCAGGCCTGGATGGTGGAACTTGATCAGTTCGAAGCACAAAACTTATTGGCTCTGGACTGCAATAATACCAGGATAGGCTCAGGAGGGTATGGCTA
>CAYXQX010000690.1:0-2374 GCA_964467485.1 uncultured Porphyromonadaceae bacterium
CAGATTCCAAACCAACTTTCACACCGCCAACATCGGTCTTGTGCAGGATATCCGGTGAGGCAATTTTCAGCACTACGGGATAACCGATTTCAGCAGCAAGCTCAATCGCTTCATCTGCTGTTTTTGCGAGGCTAGATTTAGGGATTTTCAATCCGTATGCCGTGAGTATATCCCATGCTTCCGCGTCACCAATAGCAAATCGGCCATCTGCTTTCGCGCCATCAATCACTTTCTTGGTCGCTTTAATATCAACCTCGAATTTTTCGTAAACCGGGTCGCTTCGTTCAGTAATTCCCCGGTATTGTGACATCCCTCGGAAAGCCAGAGATGCCCTTTCAGGGAATGAGTAATTCGGGACATCGTATTCCTTTAGAATCCGAATGCCCTGCTCAACTTTTGCCTCGCCCATAAAACAGGCCAAAACGGGTTTATCTATCTTTTCGGATAGCGCACCAACAGCTTTTGCAGTCTCGGGAATTTCAGTCATAGCCTGCGGCGTTAATACAACCATAATGCCATCCACATTGGGATCTTTCGCTACAATATCCAGAGCAAACTGGTAGCGGTCTGCCTTAGCATCTCCCAATACGTCGACCGGGTTAGCTGCACTGGCCGCATCCGGCAGGAATTTTTCCAACTCCTGGATCGTTTCAACCTGCAATCGAGCCAGACTCATACCACTGCGCTCAAGGGCGTCCGTAGCCAGGATACCGGGTCCGCCTGCATTGGTAATAATCGCAATATTGTCATTCTTAAGCGGAGGCTGATATCCCAGGGCAAGTGCCATATCGAACATGCTTGCCATATCGGGTGCCCGTAATACACCAGCCTGGAGAAAAGCCGCCTGATAAGCCTGTTCAGACCCTGCCAGGGAACCCGTGTGTGAGGATACAGCCCGGGAACCGGATTTTGTCACACCGGATTTAATAGCAACAACAGGCTTCAATTTAGTGGCCTCGCGGGCAACATTAATGAATTCCTGGCCATTTGGCAATCCCTCGCTGTACATCAAGATCACATTAGTGTCTTTATCCCCTGCCCAAGCTTCCAGTAACTCAATCTCACTGACATCAGCCTTATTTCCGAGGCTGACGAATTTTGACAAACCCAGGCGGCCCGCCTGAGCCCAGTCCAGGATCGCAGTACCAAGGGCGCCTGATTGGGACATGAATGCCATTGGTCCCTTGGGAGGAGTGCCAGCTGAGAATGAGGCATTTAATGGTGTATAGGTATCAATAATTCCCAGACAGTTTGGTCCAATTAGGCGGATATTATATTTCTCGGCAATTTCTACCAATTCCAATTCCCGCTCCAGCCCTTCCATACCAGCCTCACGGAATCCAGCGCTGATGATTACAACAGCAGGGATCTTCTTTTTTCCGCAATCCTCAAGGACCGCAGGAACAAATTTATAAGGGATTACTACAGCTGCCAGATCAATATCACCTGGGACATCAAGCACAGAGGGATAGGCTTTTTGTCCAAGGATCTCATCGGCTTTGGGGTTGATAGGATAAATTGTGCCTACATCTACATATCCCCCTTCAACCAGGTTTTCCAGAACAGCGTATCCGAGCTTCCCGGGCGAAGTTGAGGCACCAATAACAGCTACTGACTTTGGGTGAAAAAATTCTTCCAGCATATATACTTCCTGATGTTTAACTATTTATAATCTCATCTATTTTGTGCCATTTAGAATGAAGAAATTCTTAGTTTCTAATTGATTTCAAAAACAAGGTTTTTTCATCCACCTGACACCGCGGACATTATACTCCAAATCAAAAATATTGTGAAACAAAGAACGAGGAAATCGTCCAATTCTGCACCTGGTTAGGTTTCCAATTTTATATTGTGGGCAGCATGCCCCAAATGCAATTATTAGAGCATCTACCGGCGAAAAGAGGATCAGTAAACACCAGGCCTGCGGTCATCAAACACAGGCATCCATTCACGAATTTTCGATACTTCATCCAGATCAAGGTCGGCTTGAAGCAGCTCCTCGTTCTCTCCACCAAGCGTTAAGAATTCCCCCATGGGAGTGACTACAGCGCTGTTTCCCCCCAAGGCTGCTCCCTGGCTTGTACCGACTTTATTTACAGCTGCGATATAACACTGGTTCTCTATCGCTCTGGCCTGCAGAAGGGTCTTCCAGTGTTCTATCCTGCGCCTGGGCCATTCCGCAACAAGCAAGATCAATTCCGCACCATTAACTGCACAACTTCTGAAGATTTCCGGGAATCTCAAATCATAACAAATTGCTAATCCGATTTTCCCCCAGGGAGAATCGATCACCGCTATCTTCTCTCCTCCCGCAAAATAAATATGTTCCTGAAGTTTTTGAAATAGATGGATCTTTCGATAGGACCCCAGTAAG
>CAYXQX010000691.1:0-2367 GCA_964467485.1 uncultured Porphyromonadaceae bacterium
GGACACATCACTTTCATCCAGCATAAGGATATCTAACCTAATCAACGCCATTAATTTTCCTAATCATTCTCGTTAATGCTTTAAATATCATTGCATTAGGGGATGTTATTTTGTATATTTGCACTACCACTCAAGTATAGTTATAGCGTTCTTTTTCAAATAAATATTGATCGTAAGTAGAGGAAATTTACAAATACGAAAAATATGAAAAAGATGAAAAAGAAATGCATTGAATGTGGTAAAATTAAGGACATTAAAGGGTTTGGAGTTAAGAAGAAAAGCACAAATGGTCAATCTGAGGAGAGATACGATGTTTGTATTTCCTGCTACATATTAAAGAAAAAAACTAAAGAGGTTCAAAAGTCAAAAAGCAACAATAATAAACAGATACTCAAGAAATACAGCAAGGATCTAAGGAAAAGAGCAACAGCTGCTGAAAAGTGTTTAAAAGCTGAATTATTACGCTTGGGGATTATCCATGAATTCCAATACCCAATACTTGATTCAAACCATAAATATATTGCAGATTTCCATATTCCGCTAAAGGGGCGCAAGAATGGTTTAGTTGTTGAAGTGGACGGAAAATATCACAATGATGAGGATACTTCCTATAAGGATGGAAACAGAGATGTATATTTTAAATTGAGGAGATTCCTTGTACTACGGGTAACTAACGAAGATGTATATAATAACCTCAATGAAGTGATTGAAAGGATACTAACTTATGGAACTGTAAAAAAAAGAACCTCTTTTAAAGAGAAGGAAAGTAAGAAAAAATAGTCAATCCAACCAGGCTTTAAATAATTAAAGATGGATGAATAGGAGTGGTATAACCCAATATCAAACTTGTGGAGGGGGGTTGATGTTATTGGTCTGCGCTGTCATTAATATAAAGCTCCTGAAACCTTTTTCTCAATAACTTGCTGTTTATCATTTATAATCCAATCAGAATATGCTACTTTTAGGCTTGGCGACTGATAGAACACTAATAAGTTAGTTTTAATTGTAAAGAACCACAAACGTATAAAGTGAACATGATATGAAAAGATTAATAATTGTAAGCTTTATTTTAATGAGCATATTTGCATGTAACAAGGAGAACACACAACCTGAAATAGATTATTTAGATAATATTATTGCAGGAAAAACCGAAGGATTAGGTATTAAATATTCAGGGATGATAAATGACACACTTTTTTTTTATTACCCTTCTTCAAATACAAATAGATATATTGATATTAATGATGATGGAATAAATGACTTTGAATTAAAGTTTTCAGGTCATGCCTCTCCTAGTCATGGAAATTCAAAAAATACAATTTTAACCATAGGAAATAGTTTTCTAGCAATACCTGAATTTGAGAGTTATGTTGTAGACACTATTCCAATTAATGATACAGTTGACGACAAATTAAATTGGGTTAATGATACCTGTATACTATACAATTATTATTGTGATGCGTTTGGGAATTCATCAAATACTGGATTATGGAATGATGTAAGAAACAATTATATTGGGACAAAGATACTTGTTGAAGATAAGGCATTATTTGGGTGGATACGAGTAGAAATTACTTCTGGATGGAATCTGACTTTGATTAATTATGCATGCACGGTTGAATTAGAATAACAACTAAAACTAATGAGTAGGCGGCTGACCAATTTAACAAGTCTGCGAAAAAGTATAAGCTTAACAGAATCTGATAAAAATCAGCTGCTAAAAAAGCTATATGTAATACGGGGTTCAGCGGGTAATCGAACTACAGTTCTTCGTAGCAACACCGCCAATTCGTCTTTGACGATTGGTATGGATGAACCAGATAAAGTATGGATGCCTCAGACCACTGCATAAAGGATTAGTGATAAGCTTTCACGAAAATCAATCAAATAAATCTTATTGATTAACTTTTATTTTATAAGCTTCGACAAATTATTCTACTGCTTTATCAAATGCGTTCCGGTCATTTAATTTTACCGGATACCAAACGCTTCCAATATTGTCTCCTTTTCTCAGCCAATAATCTTTTGGAAGTCCGCTAATGGATTTATTATCAGTCTTACATTTTATTTTAAAGGACTCGTCCAAAATATCTAGAAACATGAAAGCATTTTTGGAATGGATATATTTACCCGTAAATCCAACTTGATGGGTTTCAAAGAAAACCTGCTTATCTATCTTATTTAATGTTGGTGTTACAGTTTTATAACAAAAATTCAAATACCCATTTTAAATTTCTTATTGAAGTTCCAGTAAGGTTGATAATATCTACAGGATTATGACTTAAATGTACAATTGGTGAATTACTCATAGTGTGCATATTCCGGTGAAAGCGGACGGGTATTCCGGATTAAAGCGGACACTTTTCT
>CAYXQX010000692.1:0-2351 GCA_964467485.1 uncultured Porphyromonadaceae bacterium
CTATTAATAACTCTACGCCCTGAGGGGTTATGGGGATACGTGTTTCGTATGGATCCTTTTCTGCTAATACACCAATCTTTAATTGCTTACCTTTATGTTTCTGATCAAGTACTTCCTCCTTAGGAATCATTTCAGGTTGATAATACGACAAGGGCTTACTTGAATCCTGCATATTCAGCTATTTTTTGCATTTTCTGGAATAGAGCAAGTTACAAAAATACCCGAAACTATGCCATGCCGGATTTTTCAAGTCGAATTAATCTTGAATTATCTGACTGAACAGTAATAAATATTCTTAATGTATCTGAAGGTAAATATGGTTCAATCTTTTCCGGCCACTCAATAAAGCTCCTGTTTCCACTTGACACATACTCCTCAAACCCAATGTCAAGAACCTCTTCCGGCGTTTCCAAGCGATAAAAATCAAAATGATAAATAATCTCATCCCCAAAAGAATTGTACTCATTAACAATAGCAAAAGTAGGGCTTGTCACCTTCTGTTTTACTCCCGATTGCCTGCACAATTCCTGAATAAGAGTGGTTTTACCCGCACCCATATCTCCATAAAAGGCAAGGCAATGAAAACCCTTTGCTTTTGCAAGCAGCCATTTGGCCGCATCTCCAAGTAGAGAGAGACTACTCACAGTGAACTCCAGATTACACATACTACGATTTTGGTACCATGCTGATAAGAGGAATAATCATCTCCTCCAAACTCACTCCTCCATGCTGAAATGTATCCCTATAGTATTTTACATAGTGATTGTAATTGTTTGGGTAAGCGAAAAAATCTTCACAAAGAGCAAATATATACCTGGTACTTACATTTGGCCTGGGTAAGTGAACTTTCTCAGGATTAGTAATCTCAAACACCTCTTTCGGTTTATAATTCAGGTTTTTTCCCTGTTTATACCTAAGATTAGTGGTTGTATGTCTGTCACCAATCACTTTAATAGGATTCTGAACTCTTATTGTACCATGGTCGGTTGTCAATACTACCTTTACAGAATGTGATGCCAACTCTTTGAATAAATCCATCAATGGTGAATGCTGGAACCAGGATAGTGTCAGTGATCGATAGGCCGCCTCATCTGAAGCCAACTCCCTGATCATCTTCATCTCTGTTTTCGAATGCGACAACATATCCACAAAATTATATACTAGAACAGATAGATCATTCCTAAGCAATAGATTTGGGTTCTCGGCATACTTCACACCATCCTTATTGCTGATAATTTTATCATATAAAAGTTTGACATCAAAATTATTACGCTTAAGTTGACTTTCCAGCAATTCCTTTTCGTGAAGATTTTTCCCTATTTCCTCATAGTCCTCTATCCAGAGATCAGGATGCTTTCTGGAAATCTCAAGAGGCATCATTCCAGCAAACATTGCGTTTCTTGCATACTGGGTGGCCGTTGGCAAAATACCACAGTAAAGGTCTTCCTCCACAGTATAATATTCCTGCAGCATACTCTCCATTATTTTCCACTGGTCGTACCTGAGATTATCGACAATAATTACTACAACTGGTTTTCCTTTCTTTAAATGAGGAAACACTTTCCTTTTAAAAACATCCATGGAAAGCATCGGTCTATCCGCATCATCCGAATCAAACCAGTTGATATAGGAAGACTTAATATATCGTGCAAAATTTACATTTGCATCACTTTTCTGCATTTTAAATACCTCATCCATTGCTGCTTCACCAGTATCCTGCAGTTCTAATTCCCAGTAGACAAGCTTTTTATATATTTCGGTCCAGCTATTCCAATCCATACGTTCATTTATACGCATACCAATTTGGCCAAATTCGGTTTGGTACTTGGAGGTTGTTTTCTCGCTAATCAGTCTTTTGGTATCTACATTCTTTTTTATCGTCAAAAGAATTTGCTTGGGATTGACGGGCTTAATCAGGTAATCAGCTATTTTGGATCCCAGTGCCTCATCCATTATTGTTTCTTCCTCATTTTTTGTGATCATCACAACAGGAATATGAGGCTGCATAGTTTTTATCTTCTCCAGCACTTGCAAGCCCGACAAGCCAGGCATATTTTCATCAAGAAAAATGATGTCAAATTCAGTAGCCTTAGCAGCATCAATCGCATCTTCTCCATTATTATTAGTATGTACTTCATAACCCTTTTCTTCAAGAAAAAGGATATGAGGTTTCAGCAGATCTATCTCATCATCTGCCCATAGTATTGAAATTTTTTTTGTCATTTATCTTGTTAATTATCCTTCGGGAGGTAATTTTCGTTGAAGAACCTTATGTAATTAAAGACATTCTTATTCTTAAAAAATAAGGCGAAATTGGCTTTAGATATCACAAAATGCCTGAAATCAGTTTC
>CAYXQX010000693.1:0-2337 GCA_964467485.1 uncultured Porphyromonadaceae bacterium
TGGTAAACCCTCAGAGTGGAGTGAATCAGCCAAGTGGTCGATGGGGCTTCTTGATCCTGAAGACTGGAGTGCAAAATGGATTGGAACACCAGAGCCCTCTACCTCACCATATTACAGGCATCCCTTCGTGCTTGATAACCTACCCGAATGTGCAAGTATTTATGTTGCAGCCCTGGGCTATTTTGAGTTATATGTTAATGGACAAAAGGTTGGCAATGAGGTTCTTGCGCCTGCCGTGTCTAATTTTAGTAAGCGAACTTACTACCGTACCTATGATGTGAGCAGCTACCTGAAGAAGGGTGCAAATAGTTTAGGTATCTGGATGGGTACCGGCTGGTACACACCCGGACTCCCGGGTGTTAAACACCATAGTCCAGTTGTACGGGCACAATTGGAGCTCTTCGACAAAGGAAAACATCAGGATATAATAAGCGATACCTCATGGGAAACAAAGGCTAGTGCAAGAAAAAGACTGGGGACATGGGCCTGGGGAAATTTTGGTGGTGAACATCTGGATGCACGCAATGTGGATGAACACTGGTGGCAGGTGGATAAATCAACTGATGGCTGGACCCCGGCTGTGGAAGTTGAAGTAGCAGAGGTAGCATGCAGCGCTCAAAGCTGTAGGGGCAACGTTGGATTTGATACTCTTACTCCTCAAACAGTTGAGATGCTGGATAAAGAGACTGTGCTTGTTGATTTCGGTACTAACCTGACCGGAATGATGCAGATGACTTTTCGGAATCTAGAGCCGGGACAGAAGATTTCCATGTATTATGGTGATCTGGATGGCCGCGAGGAAGGTGAGAAGTGGCGTGCCTTGATGGCGAGGAAAGGTTTTGCTGTGTATAATCAATGGGATGAGTTTGTCTCAGCGGGATCTGAGGAAGAAAGATTCGAAAATGTGTTTAATTATCATGCATTCCGCTATGTGCTTATCGAAGGCTTATCTTATATGCCTGATCGGGCAGATATGGCTGCTGTATGTGTGGAAACAGAAGGTGCTGAAACAGGTGTTTTTAGCTGTTCTAATGATTTATACAATGATATTCACAAAATGGTAAGGTGGACTTATCGTTGTCTTAACCTGGGTGGACAGACGGTTGATTGTCCACATCGTGAAAGGCTGGGCTATGGTGATGGTCAGACTATTATGGATCTGGGTTGTTTTAATTTCGATGTTGTTTCACTATATGCCAAGTGGTCGCAAAACTGGTGGGATGAGCAGACGGAGGATGGCTTTGTACCGTTTACAGCTCCCTGTCCGCATAATACGGGGGGTGGTCCTGCATGGGGTGCAATGAGTATCGTGGTTCCATGGAAAACCTATCTTTTTTCCAACGATTCTAGTTTACTGGGGAAAGGATATCCCTACATGAAGAAATATATTGGCTACCTGAATTCTCACTGTCAGGATGGGCTGCTTCAGGATATTTTTCCGGGTGAAAAGTGGTCTAATCTTGGGGACTGGGTGCCTCCGCGCAGGGGCATGGATAAGCAGGATTGGGTAGAAGATAGCTCACGCCGGTTTTTCAATAACTGCTATAGGGTGCATCTGCTGCAGATTATGAAGAAAGTGGCGGTGTTGCTTGGTGAAGACGATGATGCACAAAGCTTTGCAGAAGACATGGGGTTTGCTCAAAACAAAATTCATGAAGCTTGGTTCAACCCGGATGATTCTACTTATGCCAATGGCGAGCAACCCTACCTGATATTCCCTTTGGTAAGCGGAGTAACTCCTGAAAACCTTAAAGATGAAGTATTGGAAAAGTATATCCAAACGCTCACAGTAAAAGATCAGGGACATCTGAATACCGGGATGATAGGCACACAAATAATGACCGATTATCTGATCGAAATAAACCGCAATGATCTGATAGATGTATTTGTCAATAAAAAGACTTATCCCGGTTGGGGATATATGATTGAAAAAGGAGCCACTACTTGTTGGGAACAGTGGAACGGCTACTACTCACAAATTCATTCCTGTTTTCCTTATATAGGCGGCTGGTTCTACAAGGGGCTGGCTGGTATTCAATGGGATACTGATGAGCCAGGATTTAAAAATGTTATCCTCAAACCCGGTATAGTAGAAAGTGTTGACTGGGTTAAATGCAGTTATGAATCTCCCTATGGTGAGATTGTTAGTAACTGGAAAATTGAAAAAAATATCTTCGAATGGCAAATATCTATTCCGGTAAACAGTACTGCAACAGTTTATATCCCTGGTGTCGATATCAAAGAAAGAGGTACAGAAGCGAATAACTCGCAAGGTATTACCTTCTTGAGAAGCGAAGGTGACTTCAGCGTTTATAGAATGGAATCGGGGAGTTATTT
>CAYXQX010000694.1:0-2332 GCA_964467485.1 uncultured Porphyromonadaceae bacterium
CTTTTTTAAAATCATAGCTGAATTTTTCCTCTCCATTGAGTATGCCTGTTATCCATACATCTGCCTCCTGAAAATAAATAGAATCGGGATCTTGCAGTTTAGCACCTTCTTTATCCCTAATCAGAAATGATCTTTGTAAACGTATATCATGAACTGAATCCCATGGGTTTAGCATACATATTACACACGGTGTAATTCGATTATTTTCAGTAAGAATATCGACGTCCGAAGAACATCCAACGATTAAATGTAGAATCCCCAATAGAATTACAAATCTGCTAGCCTGACAAGCATCACTCATCTGTGTAATATGAATAATAAGGAGAACAAGTGAAGTTAGCAATTATCCTTTAACGTTTGGCTAAAGGCTAAGCGGATTCTGCTGAAACTATAAATAAATCATTACTTTTATGGGATTGGTCCCCACCAAATATTTATGAATAAACTTTATAATTTGCTAATACTGTTTAGCAGTATGCTTGGATTTTTTGCTTGCCAACCAAGCACTACAACAGACTCTGAAATACCGACTTTATCCTTTGACAAAATAGATAAGGAAAAAAGCATATCCATGTCTGAATTGGCTAAATCAGGAAAGTTTATTGAGTTAGAATCCAAGCGTGAATCCTATGTCCAATTCATTACAGATAGTTATGTTGGTCGTGACTATATTATTATTGCAGATAATGAAACCCAAAAAGTTTCACAATACAAAAACGATGGATCATTTATAAGAAATATTGGCTCTGTGGGAAAGGGGCCAGGTGAGTTCAATGGACCATCCATATGTGTAAATGAGAAGGACAACTTGATACTCATCCTGTCCCCCAGCCTTGGACGAATCAATGTATATAACTTCGATGGCGAATTGATCAGAGACATTCAAACGAACGATTTACTTCCTTATGCTATGATCGATGTGATGGAATTTGTAAGACAGAACCTTGTATTTGTTTTACGTCGACCTGTAATTGATACTGAAGATTTCTATCAAATTTGGTATTTTGATTCAGATTTAAACTTTCTGTCAAAACATAAGCATATCCCAGACTTAGAAGGAACAGGATGGGAAATGCAGGAACCAATAAGGTATAAACGGTATCTAAACGGATTGGTATATTTTGACTTTTATGGTGATACTCTATTCTTTGTTGGGGAGGATGAAAAGATAAAACCTTTATTTATACTGGACTATGGACGCATGCCAACATCCATTGCACAAAAACCTGGCGCATTTGATAAATATCTTGAATACAATAGTATAGTCGGTTTTACAAGTATCCCTCCCTACATACTCCTATCTTGGCGGGAAACAAACAATAATTCAAAAACAATTTTCTATAATCTGGATACTCATGAAAAAGGGATTCTCAAAGAAATCTCATGTCCAACCAATCTAAACGGCAGAGGAATACTCAACGATATTACAGGTGTTAACCCCTTTTATGGAGGTCAATATAATTCAAATGGTTACATGTCACGCATTATCGCTAGATGGATAATTGATGGATATGTAAAACCTGAATGTATTAAAGAGATGTCTGAAGCTTATCCTAAAATGATGAAGGAGTTCAAAAATGTCTTTAGTCCTGAAAAGATTGGGAATAATCCAGTAATTGAGGTAATTGAATTGAGGTAAAACAGCAGTAATGAAAATAAAAAAAATGAATAGATTATTGAGGGGCTACTACTAAGCCTAAATATACTGGTCTCCAACATACTACATGTCCAGGAAATAAATCTTCTTCCCTCTATCACCAAAATCTGGTTGATGTAAGAAGAAAATCCTGTTATTGTAGACGCTGACATGATCAATATGCTTGAATTTATTTATTGGTATGGTCTGAATCTCTTCACCTGTAAGAGGATCAATTTCAATAAGGTAGGATAATTGAACGTTTACAAATTCAAGGAAAAACCTATTTGATATCTTATCATGATGGACACGGCCAGTAAAATCCTTGTTTAATTTTACCAACGAATTCCCCTCTTACTTGATTATCTATGTTGATAACAGCTCTCTCTTTTTTTTCATCCCCTACACGATAGAAAAGTTCTTGCTTATTAGTTTCAGAATCACAAACATAATAATCATGGTACTGGCCCTCTGGTGACTTATCAACAAAAAGGAAGTTTTGATTATCTAGTGCTTGAACTGGCTTAACGTTTTCATCAAAGAATTTTGCATCACAAATAGGATTCAAATAAATGGAATCGTCCTTCACAACAAAATCCATTATTGAGTAAGGTTCATTCCCAAACAGTTTTACAGCAATACCTGGAGTAGAAACTACAATCTCATCAAGCTTAAAAGGATTGACCCTCATGCTTA
>CAYXQX010000695.1:0-2331 GCA_964467485.1 uncultured Porphyromonadaceae bacterium
GATGTTGTACAACAATATTCCCCTTCACTGATCTTTACTGATGGTGAATGGGATCATCCGGATAAAACCTGGAGAGCCACAGAAATACTCTCCTGGCTTTATAATGAATCAAATTCCAAGGAAGATGTTGTGATAAACGACAGGTGGGGCAAGGGCATCAGACATAAGCACGGGGGCTATTACACAACCGAATATGGATCAGGCTTACCGAATGGTGATAATGCATGGGAGGAAAATCGGGGTATGGCACATTCTTTTGGCTATAGTCGAACCGAGAATATCGAAGACTATAATTCATCCCAGGAATTACTCTATATGCTCATTGATATTGTGAGTAGGGGAGGGAATTTTCTTCTTGATATAGGACCTACGGGTGATGGACGAATTCCTGTGATCATGCAGGAAAGATTACTGGATATCGGGGAATGGTTGGAAGTAAATTCAGAGGCTATTTATGGAAGTAGTTGTTGGGAGAAGACCTGCCAGTGGACGAAAGGTGAAAAGAGCACTGAGCTAAGGGGAGAATACAAGGTTAAATATGATGTTATGAAGCTTACCGTTTCTCCTGATGAAGGATTTGCCAGTAAGGAGGTCTTTTTTACAAAAAATCAGAATAAGTTATATTGTATTTGTCCGGTTTATCCCAAAGGAAAATTGACAGTGAAGAATGTGAAGGTTAAGACAGGAAACAAAGTAACAATGCTGGGATTTGAAGGTAAATTGAAATGGAAGCAAAAAGGTAGTGATGTTGAAATTACTGTACCTGAATTAACTGCCTCCGAGGTTCCTTGTCGGTATGCCTGGACTTTTAAAATGATAATTGAATAAGCAGATCTTTATTTAGGTATAATTACATCAGGATAACATCTTTTTTTCGGCTTTCAGGAGTGACTTTTAGTTTTGTCAGCTCCCCATTTTTCAATACACCCTCAACAGTTGTATTACCGGGTGCGTGTAATTTAAAATCTACATCCCATTCTTTTGGCCATGCTGGGAAAAGGAGAATTTGATCACCAATAGTTTGCATCAGCATCTCCTGCAGCCCAATCATTCCTGATCCACCCCAGTTATGATCCGGTACCCAGTCGTGACCAGGCCCCCAAAAAGTTGGAAATCGCCTGTCGCTATCCTTGAGTTTTTTTATGTTATAATCTGCAGCCTCTTCAGTCATGCCCATCCTGGCAAAAAATATCCCGTCCTGATGCCAGCTGATAATGGTGCCTTTTCTAAAGTCAGGAGCTTTCTCATAGGTGTTTTTAAAAATTTGGATCTCACTATCTCCGATGTGATACTGGTTGAAAGGAAATAGGGGATAAAATTGTGGTAACTCCTGATTTGCCTCTTTAAGCCAGGTCTCAGCCGGCTTCATGATTTTTACTCCGTCTATTTCACCAAATGAAAACTCCGGCACACGTTGAAGAAATCCCTTATAATATCTCTTTTCTTCTGATGACACATACTTTTCGTCAAGATTCAATATACCATTTATGCAAGCTTTTAGCCCTGCAAGAATATCGCTGGGATTGGTGGCTCCTCTGTATGATTCACAGGAGGTTGACGGATAGATTACAAGTTTCCCATTTTCATCCAGGGTTTTCCCCGTGCGCATTTTCTGACGAGCTTGATAATGCTCATCGAAAAAAATCACAGCCGCCTTGATAAATGACATATACATTGAAATGTTCTTTCCCGAGAAACGTTGGTATTCCAGTATCATATAAGCGTGTTCAAGCTGCGATTCCCAATGGTAGGCACATGATTGATTGGCCATTACACCCTCTTCAGCTGTTTCATTATACCCTGTAGCACCTGTAGCTCTTGGGTCACCAAATGGTATTTCTTCGCCTCTTGCCCTGTGGCCATCTCCATCCCAGCCCCAGCCTGCACCAAAAACGATTCCTGTGGCACTCATGTACTCACTGAAAACGGCACCATCGTGACCGAAATGAGTCTTAACTCTTGCTGTGGCCCCGGGCAGACCCTTCCTATATAACTCGAACTGAGGAAGAATGGCATCATAATCTCCTGCTTTCAGCATTGGCCAATATAAAAGTCTTTGATTCTGAGCAGTATGTACTGCACCTCCCCATTGCCGCCAGTCGGGATCAAAAGCAGTGTTTTTATTTACCAGAACGGGATCAAAAATGAGATTGCCGCCGTTAAACTTGCTGGGATACTCTCCAAATGCATTGCCTCCAAGTTGATATCTGAACAGTTGATAATTTCTGCTCATCTGCCATACCGGGTTATCCGGATCAGGATTATCTCCATTAACTATTATATGACTACGATCCCAGAAATTATGCCACCATTCTTTGGTCTTTTCAAAGT
>CAYXQX010000696.1:0-2331 GCA_964467485.1 uncultured Porphyromonadaceae bacterium
CATAGTAATTCTCCATGTTGTTTGTGAATTGTTTTAAGGTCTGAAAGGATATCTTTTTCTCGTTTTGGTTTAATAGATCTGGACTTATGTTGTCACGAATCCTTTTTACATATTCGCTTGATATTTCTGCCAAAAGGAAATAGCGCGAAAGCAATGAGGAAGCCTTTCCCATTGTCCCGCTGCCTGCAAATGGATCGAAAACAAGATCACCCTCATAGGAGTAATATCTAATCACTCTTTCACAGAGTTCCGATGGGAATACAGCAGAATGCTTCTTATCGAAGGTTGGATCTACATGCCAAACATTTGAAGTTTCATAGCCATTTTTCACTTTGCTACGTTGAACAGTGTCCCAATCATATTGATGAATATTCCAATCAATGAGTTTATCAGTTGATTTCCGATAAACCATTAAATACTCTGAAATTGCGTTAGGTTTATAAGCGAGAGGTTTTCTGTGTTGTAAGAAACCGGCATTCCTGTTTTTTGCACTTGCTTCAGGTTTCACCCATACAATATCATCAATAAATTCCCAACCCATTTCTATGAGCAAAGGATGTATATCAAAAGGGATAGGATATCTCTTGCTTGAATGTTGTCTGCTAACCCTGGGAATAATGATCGGAGAGGTGTTCAATACCAGGAAACGTCCTTCTTTTGTAATACGATACACTTCTTGAAAGACCTTTTGCAAAAATGACAAATACTCCTTGTAACTTTGGTATATTGAATAATCTCTAGCATTATAGTAGGGTGGTGACGTAAAAGTTAAATGTATCGCCGGCTGCTTAATTTGTTTCATGATTTCTAAAACATCACCATGCACTACAAGATTCTTGAGTATATCCGGAGATAGCACATGTTTGTCATGGGGAAGATTGGATTGAACGGAAGGAAAATATTCCTTTTTAATGACTTCCTGTATTAATTCATTTGGGTGTTTTCGTAACTTCATAAGTTCATTCTGAACATCAGGGGCACTTTTAAACACAAGTAAGGCTCTAATAGCTTGGAGCACAATTTTAGGGTCGGTGTCTGCCAGTTTCTTTACAAGGATGGGTATTGATTTATATGATCTCATTCTGCCAATTGATGAAACAGCTTCCCTTCTTATCATGGTGTTGGCATCATTTTCTGAAACTTTATCAAGGATAGAGATTACATCCTCATTGTGAACTTTTCCAAGGTTCTTGACTGCTAATAGTCTAATTTTATCGTACTTATGATTGAGTAACGGTATGAAGCATGTGCTGTCAAAATCGTTTGGCAGTCGTCCAAGATTGCTGAGTACAAAATAAATCTTGGACGGATCATTTTTTTGACTTAATGATTCCTCTAACAGCTTCGTGCTACCGTTTTTCAACTCAGTAACATTTTCTTTAGTTATCATATTATTAAACCTTTTTGTAAACATCCCTGCAAAACCTTAATTTAACAAAAATGAGAATCCTCTCAAACAAATTTGTGTTATTTTTGTGAATCTTAGGTTTTCAGGCTCACTTCCTCTTCCCTAGTGAATTTGATAGCTCTTAAGGTACATATCTCCGCACGAGCGTATTCCCCACCCTTTCGCGCCTTCCCTCCCCATTCCGTCACATCGCATCACCTTAATATACAAACACATAACATCAAAATGTGACGATGTGACGATTTTTCCTCACCCCACCCACCGCATTCATCTTCACCTATTCCACATCCTCAAATTCTTCCACATCAGCCACATCCGCAACGCCCTCAGCATCCGGCACAGCATCCGTCTCGTCGATCTCGATCAGATAATCCACAAATATCATGCCCTCGCGAAACGAACGCCCCTGCACCTTCACATTCTTCTCGAAGACTCGCAACTCTTCGCCTTCATCCGGCGAAAACACCCGCGTTCCCCGAATCCACCTCTTGGCGGCAAATCCAGCGATCCGCTCCAACATTTCCCAGATGCGAATCCCACGCAAAGCGCTGATGAACAACGCTTCAGGAAATTGGTTCTTGAGCCCCTCAAGCAACACAGGATCATCAACCTTATCAACCTTGTTGAAAACGATCAACTGCGGCGTGCTGTTCAGTTTCAGCTCGTTGATAATCTGATCCGTGCGCGCAAGCTGATCTTCCCATTGCGGGTGAGAAATATCGACCACATTCACCAACAAATTCGCCGTCAGAGTCTCTTCGACAGTAGATTTAAAAGATTTAACCAGACCATCCGGCAGTTTGCGAATAAAACCAACGGTGTCAATTAGCAGCACCTTTTGACCCGTTGACGGGAGATACATCGTTCTCACGGTTGGGTCGAGTGTCGCAAACAGGAGATCTTCCACAAAAACATCAGACTTG
>CAYXQX010000697.1:0-2321 GCA_964467485.1 uncultured Porphyromonadaceae bacterium
CCAATTGCTTTGTAGTGTTTATTTAGAATATCCTCTAATTCCAATGGCCGATTTTGGCCGGATAACTCAAATAGAGGTAGCAATATGAAAAGGCTAATTATAGCACAAATAACATTCTGTTTTTTAAAGGTCATAATTACCCTATGATTGCTTCTTTAATTCTGATTAACTGATTAAGTAGATTGTCCATTTGATCCAGAGGCAGCATGTTCTCTCCATCAGAAAATGCATTTTCTGGATGTGGATGAGTTTCGACAAACAATCCCTGAATACCGGTGGCCATTGCTGCTCTGGCCATCGGTATAATATATTCAGGCATACCTCCTGAGATACCTTTTGATTGGTTAGGTCTCTGGAGACTGTGGGTTGCATCATAAATAACCGGACAGTCTAAGTCCTGCATCTGAATAAGACTGCGGAAATCAACCACCAAATCCTGGTATCCAAAAAATGAACCCCTCTCAGTTACCATCACATTTTGATTTCCTGTATTCCTGATTTTTTCAACTGCAAATGCCATTGACTCAGCAGACATGAACTGACCTTTTTTTATATTAACTGCTCTGCCTGATTTTCCCGCCGATTTAAGAAGATCTGTTTGTCGGGCCAAAAAGGCAGGGATCTGTAGTATATCAGCTACCTGAGCTGCCATCTCAACCTCCTTAGTCTCATGTATATCGGTAAGAACAGGTACATCAAGGCTCTGCTTAACCTTTTGAAGTATTCTCAGAGCCTTATCATCACCTATTCCCTGGAATGAAGTATCACTTGTTCGGTTAGCTTTGCGATAAGATGCCTTGAATATGTATGGAATACCAAGTTTGTTGGTAAGCTCTTTCATATGACCCGCGATATTCAGGCACAATTCTTCACTTTCAACCACGCAGGGGCCGGCAATAAGAAAAAACTTATTGCCAGGTTCTAGAAGGTTTTTCAAATCAATAGGAACCATTATTTTATCTATTTATAATTATACTTATCTCCCCACAATTTTGCCATCCTGTTTAACAACTCTTTTTCTTTAGGGTTATTTGCAGGCTCCCAAATTTTTGTGTTTTTTATCTCATCAGGAAGATATTCTTCACTCAGGAAATTTTTATCATAATCATGAGGGTATTGATAGTCCTTTCCATACCCCAGTTCCTTCATTAACTTAGTAGGTGCGTTTCTAAGGTGCAGAGGAACAGGTAAATCCCCCGTTTTGCCAACCATTTCCTGTGCCTTCTTAATAGCTATATATGTTGAATTGCTCTTTGGGCTGGTTGCCAGATAAACTGTTATCTGTGAAAGGATTATTCTTCCTTCGGGCCATCCAATCTTATGCAATGCATCAAAACAGGTATTAGCCAGGAGCAAGGCGTTTGGATTTGCCAGGCCTATATCTTCCGATGCAAATATCACTAATCTTCTTGCGATAAACTTTGGATCCTCACCACCTTCAATCATCCTGGCCAACCAGTATACTGATCCGTTAGGATCCGAACCGCGCATCGATTTAATAAAGGCCGAAATGATATCGTAATGCAACTCACCATTTTTATCATAATTGGCCATATTCTCCTGGACCCTGGCTTTTACCGATTCATTAGTTATTGTTACTATTTCTTCTTTCTCCGCCAATACAACCAATTCGAGGATATTTAGCAGTTTCCTGGCATCCCCGCCGGAATACCTGAGCATGGCTTCCGACTCCTTGATCTCTATCTTTTTTGTTTTTAGAAAGAAGTCTTTTTTAATCGCATGAGCAATCAAGGCTTCCAAATCTTCCTTTTTTAATTCATGCAATACGTAAACCTGACAGCGGCTTAATAAGGGAGATATTACCTCGAAAGAGGGGTTCTCAGTGGTTGCTCCAATCAGTGTAATAATCCCTTGCTCAACTGCACCCAAAAGAGAATCTTGTTGGGATTTACTGAACCTGTGTATTTCATCGATGAAAAGAATTGGATTGGGGCGGTCGAAAAACTGTATCTTTTGGGCTTTCTGTATTACCTCTCTCACATCTTTAACGCCTGAACTAACGGCACTAAGTGTAAAAAATGGCCTCTCCTGCATGTTTGCTATTATTCTGGCCAGTGTGGTTTTTCCAACACCTGGAGGTCCCCACAGAATGAATGAGGGTATCTGTCCTGATTCTATTGCCTCGCGCAGAACGGCGCCAGAGCCAATCAAGTGCTTCTGACCAACATATTCGTCGAGTGATTGTGGGCGTAATCTTTCAGCAAGAGGGGCGTTTGCTCCCATTTTCAATTTTTTTTCTAAAAATACACAAATCATTAAGAAGAGAGTATCTTTGGGAGATTTTTGAATTTTGTTAGTCT
>CAYXQX010000698.1:0-2317 GCA_964467485.1 uncultured Porphyromonadaceae bacterium
GGTTGATTGAAACACCGAAGGAACCACGCTGGCCGCAAGGAGAGCGTTTGGTGATTCGGGATCTGGCTGAGTTTGACCTGGAGGATATCTATCGGCAGCTGAATGGCTGGGAAGCCGAGGATTACAGCTGGGTAGTCTGGCGCAAAGGTAAAATTGTCTCGCAGCGGCGTTTTGATCATATTTTTGCTTCAAAATCTACGAAACCCTTAGCTTGTCGGTACATTCATGAGGTCAGAGAAAACTGGCTCAGTGATCATTCGGCGATCGAAGCTGAGTTTGATATTTGATCAATTAATCAGATCAGGAAATTTAAATGTTTCTCAAATTCCTGTTTAAGGAGTTATTAACATGGCCATCAAAGAATCAGCTTTTGAAAACGAAGCAGAGCTGCATGATTGGGTTTCAGAAAATCTGACAGCTTTTTTGCCAGTGGCGGGTTGCTTCGCTGCGCTCGGGACCGGAAGGCGCATTGCGCCTGACGGAAGACCGAGGACAGGGCACTGAAACTTTGGGGTTTGTTTTTAACCCGTCTTCCGTCTCCCGTCATCAGTCTATTTAATGGGGAATGTCAAGGGGTACGCGGGGAGGGTTTTGATTCGCCCTGAATGAGGTGAAATCCATGATGAAGGTGCAAAATATTTTCGGTTATGTCCTTTCACATAGAAAGAATAAACTTATTATGTAAGAACTCAAAAGAAACATAATCCTAATTTATTTTCTAAGGGATATACAAGGATAAATAAATATGCTAATTTACTTGTATATTATGGATCCCCCTCCCTTGATCCTTCTATTTTGATATTGTGGAGAATACGGATGGATATCATAGGCTGGTTAGATAATAATAAGGAATGGTTTTTTCGGGGAGCGGGAGTAGCAGTAATTACAGGAATTGGGTATTTAATTAAGCGCTATTTATTGTCTGATAAAGAATCTGTATTCCATTACCAACCCAGATTACTATGGACACCCGGAAATTTATCATCGAAAAATAAACCTGTCAAAATTTCACCTTCAGATATATTTGTTTCTCCTTTCCACCAGAGTTCGATCTTGCCATCCTCGGTCTTTTTGGTTTTGTACATCTTTACCTTTGTAAAGTATCTTCTTCGAAATTCCTATCTCGCCCAGGCCCATAACAGACCGGACCAGATCATATATGCCAGGTAGCTTCCAATGAATAATATCTGGAAGAGAAGATACACTCTGCCAAAAATCTTTTTTCTGTATCTCCAAAGTTGGATAGCTGAGATGAGAATTAATGGTGAGATGAGGGTAAATAATATGGGAATAAATAAGATTCCCCTGGTCTGGGCTGGCAAAGTTATAGCAGAATAATATTCCGGAGTCTCTGATAATTGATAGAGAGTAACAATGAGTATTATTGTATAGACCGTGCATCCAATAATGTAAACCCAGGTTGATAATTCAAATCGCAGCTGGAGATGGTTCTCTCTGGAGGTAGCAGGTGAGTACTTAGGAGAATTTTTCTGCCAAAGGTTACGCAGGTGTTGGAATACCCCCCGAATAGCCATTATTAGAAAGATTATTGGTGGAATGATCCAGGATAAATATAGAAAATTTTCATTTTGCATTGTCTTGATTTGAAATGGAGCAGATATTGCTTTTGGTGGAACAATTGTATTTTTCCTGTCGGGATCAGATAAACATTCTGAGTCGATCGTGAAATCGGGTTCTTCCAGGAAATCGTTGAAAATACCAGAAGTGCAGTAATCATTAAACGCTATCCCATGACCTCCCAAGGGATCAATGATATGCTGACCTTTGGAGAAACTCGCAAGTGCATCTTCTCCATACTCAGGTGGCGTTGCCGGATCATAAAACCCCGACATCAGTAAGGTTGGTATTGTAGACTCGGGCATCTCTGTTAATATCTGGTTTGATCGATCTACGTCCCAAACTTTCCATTCCTCAAGGTTTTCTTCAAAAAATTCTATTTCAATTTCCTTCAGTTTTGTGATTTGATAATCGTTCTTACCAGAGTGAATTAACGGAGTATGCTCCGAATTGACAACAGAATAGTATAGTCCGTCAGATTGGACTTCTTCAAAGGTCAGCATTTCATCATATGCCTTGTATAGATCAAAGTTTCCTTTTTCAGCCTGAGAGACGATATAAGGTAGGACCGCATAACTTGAATCCATCCGGAACATATATATCAAAAATATGATGAAATTTTCCCCTGTGATCTCCTCTTTGATAGTGTCACTGCTGTCTGGGTCGTGAAGAGTGATTGATTTTGGGTTTTCATCCAGGTGTGAGACGAGTTTATTGATGCGTTCAACCAGTTCCGGGT
>CAYXQX010000699.1:0-2315 GCA_964467485.1 uncultured Porphyromonadaceae bacterium
TCCCAAAGCTTTTTGATAATCTGAATTTAAGCCTTCAAATATATCCTTAAGATTACAAGACCTCATCTTTAGATGCAATTGATTCGACTCCAGACGAGACAGATCCAAAATATCATCCATCATGGTTAACAAAGATGTGGCATTTGTAGAAACAAGGTTCACATAATCCCTTTTCTGCTTCTTCGATAGATTATCTACAAGTAGCATATCTGAAAATCCAAGAATAGCATTCAATGGAGTTCTTATTTCATGAGACATATTCCGCAGAAATGAAGTTTTTAGCATCTCCGCTAATTCAGCCTTATTTTTTGCTGAGATTAATTCTTTTTCAATCTTTTTTCTTTCTTTAATTATCTCTTCCTTAACAATAATATCTTTCGTTTTTTCATCTAAATTTTTTAACAAGCGCTCTTGCTCTGACTTTAACTTTCTTTCCCGATATATTATGATCAGATAAAAAGCAAGACCAAGAATTATCAATACTATTGCATAAAACCAAATTCTTAAGAATATTGGTTTTTTAATTTTCAGACTAATTCCTGAAGGCATCTCACTGCTTATACTATTTTCATTAAAAGCCTTCAGCATAAATGTATAATTCCCATGACCTACTCTGTCATATTTCACACTCCTCCCAGATGTAAGGCCTGTCCAATTGTGATTGTAACCTTCAAGTTTAGTTTTAAATCTCACCATTTCCGGGTTTGAGAAACTAATTCCAGTATATTCTATTTCAATTTCATACTGCCCAGGTTTGAGTACAATTTCATCCAAAGAATAATCCATCTTCTCACCATTAATAAACAGTGCAGAAATATGTAATATTGGGGGTATCATCCCTCCCTCTGAAATATCAGAAGAATATCTTACAAGACCTTCTGATGTCCCAAACCATTGATTCCCTAGAAGATCGGTATATGTTGCATTTGGATAAAATTCCGATGAACTTGTAATACCATCGAGTTGGCCGAAAGCACAAATCCTGTTTGTTTTTGGATCAATCCGGGAAATCCCTCCTCTATGTCCTACTAAGATCTTTCCATCACTACTACTTCCAAGGCTATAGCAGAAATCAGATATTAATCCTGAATTTCGGTTATAGTTAATACTCTCTCCATCCCCTATCTTCCACACACCATTTCCATCTGTACCAGCCCATATAGTATTATCTTCCATTTCAAGAAGAGACACCAGATGATTAGCAGGACCTAACCAACTCTTATTAACACGATTAAGCTTATCATCTTTGTCTAAAAAAAAGATTTCGCTACATAGGGTAGCAATTAAGACTTTATCATGTGAAGCAATGTGTAATTGTTGAATATTATTATGAGGCAAACCCTCATCAGTAGTGAACCACTTTATGTTACCTGATTGTTTATTAAGTTTACAAATACCTTTTTTAGTACCCAGCCAAATATCTTCCCCTTTTCCCGTAATATGATTAATTGAATTTGCAAGATCATCATTTGAAATAATCACAGCCTTGAATCTAAAACTAGAATTCACCGAGACATATAATCCTGATTTCTCACAACCTAACCATAAATTTCCATCATTATCCATAAAAGCCGAATTTACCTTGTCATCGGATTGGTTACATGGAAGAGGATATGAATTCAAGACCGAATCCCCTGCAATACTTAGTTTTAGCAAACGATTATCATTGATTACAAGTAGCTTGGTTTTATCACCTGTGAGGGCAAATAACTTATTGGATTTTGTTGTCTGATCATATCGAAAGAACTTCAAATTACTATCAACATATCTAAGAAGACCTTCACCATACAAACCAAGCCATAAATTACCCTCTAAATCTTCAAACATTGATTTTATATTATCTGACACTAAACCATTGGCTACTGTCACATTTCCCACCTGCGAAAAATTGCCATCTATCTCCTTGTATTTGATTACACCACTCCCCATTGTATATAACCAAAGTTCTCCGTTACTATTCATTATCCCACCTTGAAGATTATCAAGAATTCCATCAGAATTATCATAAATAATAGAATTCTCATAACCTATGTTAACAGTATTAAATTTAAAACTTCCGAAGCCCTCATCCTGGCTTAAAACAAGGTAATTATTATCAGAGACTAAAAGAATCTCAACCACCTTGGATCCAGGATATTCATCAATTTTTTTGAGAACTAACATTGCCTGATTACGCAAATCAAACTTAGAAAAGTAAATATTGTCCTGTGTGCCAATTAGAAAATAATCGTTACCCAAGGATTCTATCTGAGATAGTGGTTCCTCTTCAATAAAAAAATTAAGCTTTGAAACTTCCAGATTACTATCTACATATA
>CAYXQX010000700.1:0-2306 GCA_964467485.1 uncultured Porphyromonadaceae bacterium
TGTATAATCCATCTGATGAAAGTGCCAAAAGTTTCCCATCCAGAGTTTTTAATTTCTTAACATTAGAGGGTGCGGATTTTACTGGAATAACAGACTCATCTAACAGTAAATTGATATTTCCCTCTACAACTACATAACATTTATCATTCAAAATAGCTATGGACGTAGCGGGTTTATCCATTGGGATTTTTTGAGCATTCTCTTGGAGATAAATATTATCTGCTACAGGATTCCATAATTGCTTGTTTTGCCCAATTGCATCACTAATAAGATTGAAAGAAAATAAAAAAAGAAACAATAAAATCATAGTCCCAGACGATCTAATGTAAGCTTTCATGATATATTATTTTAGTTAAAATGGTGTAATAGTATTATAATCAACATTATTCCATTGTTATTTTATCTCAAGTAATTATTATAAATTATTTTAAGGCCATTTTATTAAACCCCCTTTAAGTGTATTAAGTTCTGATGCCAGGATAATAAGCTCGGTATTAATATTTTGTTTGGTGCTACTTACATTATTTATTTTGGATTCCCCAATTAAAATAGTTTGTCGCGGTCCGAATGAAATTTTGCTTGTCTCTGATGTTTTGCATACGATTGCAGAATCAGTATGGGAGGTGTAAAAAACCATTAACTTATCTTCTTTTTCATTTAGGAGCACAATTGGACGAGTGCCACGGTCATCAACATAGTAGAGTTCGTCCCATTCTCCGGAAATCTGTCGGACCAATAGTGCAATTAAGGGGTAAGGAATGGAATCGTAGCTTGTTTTAACCGAAGCATATAATGTGCCGTCGGAAGCCACTGCAAGGTTAAGATGGTCATCGGCCATTCCTGCTTTCAGGGGAATGGCTGAACTGGATGCTGGAATTTCATCTTCTGACCAAAGTTCAGGATTTGCGCCCTTTTTGTGTAGTCTGAATCCAAAACGTTTTGCATTTTGATTTGACCAGAGTACACCTATATTGCCGTTTGGGAAAGAGGTAATTACGCAAATATCATCTGAAGAAATATCTTTAGCCAGGCTTATTGTTTCACTCCATTCGAGGTAGGGTGTATCACTCCATCTCACATGAATCTCATTTTCATCATCCGAAGCTAGCCACATCCGAGAGTTCCCATCGAGGTCAAGGGTGGCCGTTTCGCCATGGTTTTCCAGCTGAATCTTTGTTGGCTTGGGTTGTTTCGTCCATGGTTTATACACTTTGTTTGCCATGTCGTACTCCAGTGTTACCAATTCAGACTCTGTACCCATGTATAACAGTAGGTGTGCCAGATTTCCAATTGCTTTTACATCTGCTTTGATGAAAGTAGAATTTGAAATATGAAGTTTGTTTATCCAGATATTGTTCTCAAGTTTCCATAGTTTTGTACCAGTCTGATTGGGAAGAATTACCCACCAAATACTATCATGAATCCATGCTTTGGATTGTGGTTTTTCTCCTGTGCCAGTTGAAATTTCCATATTCTCTAGCGGAGTGATTGAAAAGGATTTACCATTTTTCTCTGTAGTTTGTCCACATCCGAATAGTATGGAAGTCAAAACAATCATGAGCAATATATTAGTAAATCTATTCATCAAAATGGGCTTTAATTGGAGACTCCCAATTTGGGCTTCAATATGAGACGCCCATATTGGGCGTCTTTACAATCAATCCAAAGTCGGTGGTCAATCTAGACCTAAATATTTTATTACAGCTTCATCCCCAATAAGGGCATCTTTTGGTCTGGGATTTTCTTTGGTAAAAACCTTCAGATCATCTTGAGCCAGGATCCTTACAAAATCTTCGTGTACCCCATTTGTGATAGTAACGTTACCCTTATTCAGTTTAAGATGGTAGGCGAAAAACATATACATGACTGATCTTTTGGAATAGCCATAGTCATGTTTTTCTGCTGGAAAGTGTACATTTTCAACTTTGTGTTCGGCATTGTATAGAGCATAGACCGATTGAATATAAGGGTATTCAATTCTGGGTGTATTTCGGGTCCAGTCTGAACCGTTTGAAATCAGGAGTAAGGGTCGTGGAGCACAAAGCGCCGCAATTTCAACATTATTGGTTTGGTGATGGTCGCTTTTATGAATGGGCATTCCACTTTCGCAAATACAGCCTCCAAAGAAATGGGCTGATACCTGAACTGCAGGAACGGAAACTTTTATTCTGTTATCGATTGCTGTTAATACAAAGGTTTGAGTTCCACCACCGGAACCACCAGTCATTCCTATTCTTTCTGAGTCCACATCAGATCGTGATAAAAGATATTCAAGTACTCTTCTGCTATTCCAGGTTTGGAGCAGA
>CAYXQX010000701.1:0-2289 GCA_964467485.1 uncultured Porphyromonadaceae bacterium
GGATATCTTTGCAAAGAATGGGAGACTGTATGCTAAGAACCATTTGAAGATCAAAGATATTGGAGAACAGTTTGAAGATATCATTCTAAATATAAACTGATCAAATTACTGAATATTAATAAATTGTCATGACCCCGTAGGTTGTAAACATACTAATACTTTTCCATAATAAGTGCATCGGTTCCATCATTAATAATTGATACGAACCAATAGAGAAATTTGATAATTCGAATTGATCGAGGAGGAAAAATGGTACCTCAAGGTTTAGATGATAGAAAGGAGATAAAACCTAAAGCAATCTCTGGATTAGTTGTCGTTATCTTGGTTATAAGCGATGTTGGAGGTGCATATCTGTCATTATCGTTAGCCACTTGGTTTCGAGGATTGTTAACACCTTGGCTGGGAGGTAAGGGAAGTTGGTCTTTAGATTTCACCATAGTAATATTAAGTCTGGTTTTTATATTGGTATTATTTATAATATTAAATTTGTATCCGGGTTATGGCAAAACGGCTTTAACAGAAATCGATTATTGTTTTAAGGCACTCACACTTGTATATGGATTTTTGGGTGTAACTGTATATTTTTTTAAAGTGAATCCTGATTTCCCGCGTTCTATCTTTCTATTCGTCTGGGTACTCAGTCTGCTAATTATTCCTTTTCTTCGCATTATCCTCCGCAATCGTCTATCCATTTTTAATTGGTATGGAAAACCAATATTATTTATTATTAAGAATGAAAATGATATTAATGCTTTGAATATTGCCATCAGAAGCAGAAGAATGGGATGGCGCCCATTTGCTGTACATATATTGGAAAACGAATCTTCTATTATGAAAATATCTGAGATTCCTGTTGTTACATCAATTAATGAGATGATTAATCTTGGTAATAAGTATCAAATTGGTTCGGTCGTTTTCACAACAAGTCCCTTTTCGGGCCCAGATCAGATAAAATTTGATGTTATCCGGAAGTTCAATGCTCATTTTAATTCGATTATCTTAATGTCCTCGACTTTTGAGTTTGGTTCAATCCTGGCAAAGGTTCGTGATTTAGAGGGATATTTGGGATTGGAGCTTCATTATAATTTGCTTGATCCAGGGAAATTGATTGTTAAGAGGATCATTGATTTAACTGGTTCAATATTATTAATGATTTTATCTCTTCCATTATGGATATTAATTGGTGTGCTAATTAAATTAGATTCTAGCGGTCCTGTCTTTTTCACACACCCTAGAATTGGAAGAGGAAATAAATCCTTTATGATGTTAAAATTCAGGACGATGGTAGATGATGCAGATCAAATCCTGAAATCTTACCTTAAGTCTAATCCCCAGGCCAATGAGGAATGGGATTCAATCCAAAAATTATCCCACGATCCTCGAGTAACAAAAATCGGGTATTGGTTACGTAAATTCAGCCTTGATGAATTACCACAAATTTGGAATGTCTTCTTGGGTGGAATGAGTCTGATTGGTCCGCGAGCAGTGACTGATGCGGAAGTATTAAAATACGGAGATTATGGTCCGATTATTCTCCGCGCGAAACCTGGTATCACGGGCTGGTGGCAAGTAATGGGACGCAATGAAACCACCTGGGAGCAAAGAACCAGGTTTGAAGTTTATTATGTGAGCAACTGGTCTTTATTGATGGATGTTTATATCACGGCTAAAACAATTTGGGTGATTATCAGCGGACAAGGTAGATAGTCAATGAAGAAGGCTGTTCAATTTCTTAACCGCTTTCATTGGCTCTGGCTGGCTCTGGCAGCACCGTTTTTGGTTTTTCCGTCCGCGAAGAGATCACTGGTGCTTTTAGTCGTTCCCTTGTTGTGGATTCTATATCTCTATCAAGATCGAATAGAAAATATAAAATATAAGATTGGAGATCCTAAGAGGAAAATTGAAAATTGTGATGGTGGACTGGCAGGATCTATAAGAAGATCGGGGTTTCCAGTAACACCGTTAAATATAAGTTTGTTATTGTTGGAATTAATGCTTTTAGTTAGCCTTTGGGCAACTTATGATCTAAGCCTCAGTTTGGAGAAGATCAGCGGATTGGTTCTGTGTTTGGGTGTGTTTTTCGCAGTGGTGAGGGAGAGCAGAACCCCGAGCGGCTGGTGGTGGAGTATCTTGATCTTCCTGGGCGGCGGGCTGGGCTGGGCTCTACTTGGTTTCCTGGGTATGGAATACCAGGTACGCTTCTCTTTCCTTGCTCCGGTTATTACCAGGATCCCAATCCTGATCTCATCTTTTCCTACCCTGGGAACCGGTTTGCAGCACAACGCGGTA
>CAYXQX010000702.1:0-2278 GCA_964467485.1 uncultured Porphyromonadaceae bacterium
TAATCATTTTCATCTACGTAAAGTTGAAAGGTTTGCCGTTATCAAAGGTAAGGCTATGATTCAATTAAGAAGAATTGGAACAAAGGAAGTTTTAAACTATGAACTTGATGGAAATGAACCCGGCTATGTCGATATGCCAGTTTGGTATACGCATAATATAACCAATATTGGTGAAGAAGAACTTGTAGCATTGTTCTGGATTAATGAATTCTTCGATCCCGAAGATCCTGATACATATTATGAAAAGGTTTAATCCGCAGATGACACAGATTTACACGGAAAAAAAGTAATGAGTAAATATCTTCTTTCAGATGAAACATATAGTATTATAGGAGCATGTTTTGAGGTTTATAAAACATTAGGATGTGGATTTTTAGAGCCAGTTTATCAGGAAGCTTTAAGTATTGAGTTAATGGATAAGCGAATACCAATTGAAAAGAAAAAGTATTATCAATCAGTTACAAAGGTAGCAGGTTAAATAAAAAATATATTGCAGATTTTGTTTGTTATGATAAAATTATCGTTGAATTGAAAGCTTTGTCAAATATAACTTCTGCTCATGAAGCACAGCTTCTTAACTATCTAAAGGCAACTGGGTTTGAGTTGGGTTTATTAATAAATTTTGGTGCAAAGAAAATGGAATATATAAGAATGATACTAACAAATAAAAATCAGGTATTATCTGTGAAATCAGCGGACGAATAGGGGATATATGGAATATAAAAAATTAAAGATCATGACTGTTGTGGGCACTCGCCCCGAAATTATCAGACTCTCAGCTACAATGAAATTATTAGACAGATATACAAACCAAATTATTGTCCATACCGGTCAGAACTATGATTACGAATTGAATGAGGTCTTTTTTGAGGATCTTGAACTGAGAAAACCAGATCATTTTTTAAATGTAGACACATCATCTTTGGGTGCTGCTATAGGGGATATCTTTAGAAAAACTGAAGAAGTTCTAAATATGGAAAAACCCGACGCCTTACTCGTGTTGGGTGATACTAATTCTTGTTTGTCTGCCTATATGGCCAAAAGAAAGCATATACCAGTTTTTCATATGGAGGCAGGAAATAGAAGTTTCGACTTTAATGTTCCCGAAGAAACAAATCGGCGGATAATTGATCATATTGCTGATTTTAATCTGGTTTATACAGAACATGCACGGAGGCATTTGCTATCCGAAGGGCTACCTCACAGACGTATCTATTTAACTGGCTCACCTATGAAAGAAGTGCTGAAACAACAGGAATCTCAGATAAATTCATCAGATATTCTGGAAAAATTGGAATTGGAAAAGGGCAAGTATTTTGTTGTCAGTGTTCATCGAGAAGAAAATGTAGATAATGTTGATAATCTAGAAAAAATTATTAATGTTTTGAACGCATTAGCAAAACAATATGAGTATCCGATTATTGTTTCTACTCATCCACGAACACCTAAACGTATTGAAGTATTTAAATCAGATCACCCGTCACTTATTACTCATCACTCATTACGGTTTCTTAAGCCCTTTGGATTTTCTGATTATATTTCTCTTCAAAAAAATGCAGTTTGTACAATTTCCGACAGTGGAACGATTAGCGAAGAGTCTTCAATTCTTAATTTCCCAGCAATAAGCCTGCGTGAGTCAATGGAAAGACCGGAAGCCCAGGATACAGGATCGATCGTTTTGACTGGATTTGATGTTGATGTTGTAATAAACTCCATAGAAACAGTGATTGATCAGTTTTATCGGTTTGAAATTGCCACTGTTCCTGAAGATTATCAAATAGAGAATACTTCTTGGAGAGTAGTGAAGCTAATATTAGGGAATGCTAAATTAAGCAATGGATGGAGCGGTATATCAAAATGAAGATTATTTTTATAAGTCAGTTTGTCTTTCCTATTGGTTATTCTGGAACAAATAGAGTGCTATCATTGTCCAGGGGGGCTATATGGAAAAGGTAATCGTGTTAGCGTTTATGTATTTAGACCGTATTATCGTAAAAATGAAAAATTAAATGATAAATATAAAGGAGTATTCTAAGGTGTTAATTATGAATATCCAAAAGCAATAAGGGAAGGTAAAACGGATATAGATTTTTTTCTAAAGTATTATTTAAAAAGTCATTTATGCATATTAATAAATGCATAATTATACCAAGGAATGTGTTGGAAATATAGTAGACACCTCTATCGGAGGTTATCGAGTTGCAAGAGAGCTTGATAAAATAGTTGAATTTCGTGGAAAACCCAAAGCCATAGTTTGTGATAATGGACCTGAATTTAC
>CAYXQX010000703.1:0-2275 GCA_964467485.1 uncultured Porphyromonadaceae bacterium
ATCAACTTCATTTGGCGCTTTTTTGATAGCCATCCTGCCTCCAGAAATAAAAAAAACTCTCATCCCTATCGGGACGAGAGTGTAAAACTCACGCGGTACCACCCGGATTCCCGCAAAAAAGCGGGCTCTCAGCGAGGACTCACAAATTGTCTAAATATGTTTATTGTTTTGCCTCGCACCCTGGTAACGGGGGTGAACCCGGATCCCTTAATAACCTGTGGCGTTCAGTTCACGGCTCCGAAAGGATTTTCAAACTGGTTTTTCTGGCCCGGCTTCCACCATTCCCGGGTTCGCTGGCAGATCTTTCCAGCCTTACTCGTTTTCATCGTTGCCTTTATTAATATGATGGGGTGATTATGCCATAAACGAACAGGCTGGTCAACGGTTGGGGATTGGTCTGTTGAAAAGGGACCCGGATTAGGAAGCTTCATTACTGGTTGAAGGTTTTCCTTCCTCAATTTGTTCGAAGCGTTTTGGCGCTTTCATTTGAAGCAGGGCAAATATCCCAGCGGAGAGCATCATACTGATTCCAGCAGCGTACCAGACCCAATTTGGATCATAGTTATCCATTATCACCCCTGCGGCTAGGGGACCAATCGCAGTTGGGATCGTCCAGGAAAAACCAAATATAGCCATATATCTTCCCCGCATATCTTCAGGGGCGAGTTTAGCAACAATGGCTTGCGCGATTGGTGTCACCAGCATCTCGGCGATAGTGATGATCACCATTGCAAGTACAAAAAAAGGTATTGTTGCTACATATCCATACATCGAGAATCCCACTGCATAGACCACCATTCCCTAGGCCATGATTTTTAAGGGGGCAAATCTTTTGATCTGCCTTGTGATCACGAATTGGAACAGAACTACCATGGCGGCATTCAAGCTCAGTAATAAGCCGTATCCACGAGCAGGGATGCCGTGAACATCTCGGAGGAATACGGATAAGGTGGTGTTCATCTGCATATAGGCCAGAGCATACAATAAGGAGCCAATCACAAATACTATGTAGATCCGATCTTTGACAACCTGGAGATACCCCTTGATTACATCCCCAATCGATTCTTCCTGCTCATCTTGTCCATCTTGAACAGGTACTTTATCCGGCTTTGTTTCCGGCACATAAAGGAAGATAATGAACGCTGTTATTGTGCTAGTAATGACATCAATGATGAAAAGCAAAGTATATCCGTTTGCTGCCAATAACCCGCCGATGGCTGGGCCTATCACAACGGCTAGATTGGCGACGATCCGAAGAATTCCAAATCCGTCAGCACGTTTATCTTCAGGCAGCACATCCGCTATCATAGCCTGATGAGCCGGACCAGATAAATTTCCGAGTAATCCAACCATCGCACCTGCAAAATATATGAACTCCAGGGATGGTGCAAAAGCCAGCATCAAAGAACTTGCTGCGCTGATGACCAGTCCGAAGATGATGATGCCCTTGCGGCCGAACTTGTCAGTTAATGCGCCTCCAATAAAACTTCCGATCACGCCCGTGACTGCAAAGATCGTGAACAATACCCCGACCTCAGTCATGCCGACATTGTATTTTGAAGTGATATATAACCCGAAGAAGGGGAATACCAGCATGCCGCCAAGCTGGTCAATGAACATTCCAACAATAATCAGCCAGAAGGTTCGTGGGTATTCCTGAAAGATGGATCGGATTCTATTTAGCATAAACCTCAATTTGATCAATTATTATGATTAATTGGTTAGAATTGTAGAATAAAACTTAACTATGTCAATATTATTATTAATAATATTAATTTAAATTTGAATAAATTCAATACTAATATTAAAAATATTCATCATGCCCTCCCCATTTTCCAGATTTTTCTATTCAAAGGGAGATAAATCTTCCAAATTCACCCTTGACAATATTTTAGACTAGTCTAAAATAAGATTTAGTTACCCAAAAATGGAGTTGAAATGGACAGGCGGTTGTCGGATACAGTAGAAGATTATTTGAAGGTCATATATGACCTGTCAGCTGATAATCAACGAGTAGGGACCGGGCAAATCGCTGAAATGTTGGGCGTAAGTCCGGCATCGGTGACAGATATGTTCCAGCGGTTAGCCGGTGAAGAGCCTCCTCTGCTGGATTATGTGAAACGCCAGGGAGTAGCTCTGACCGAAGAAGGGAAGAAAGCAGCCCTGGAAACCATTCGCCACCACCGATTATTGGAGCTATTTCTACACGAGATCCTGGGATTTTCCTGGGACGAGGTTCATGCCGAAGCAGAACGGATGGAACATGTGATCTCAG
>CAYXQX010000704.1:0-2271 GCA_964467485.1 uncultured Porphyromonadaceae bacterium
CAAAACGCTTAAAACATCCACTTGTCTTTTTCTTTTTATTTACGAAAACAAAATCCCTTTCATTAATAAGTCTATTACCGTTTTCTGTTTTGATAACTTCCTTAGTTATGGCACGTGCAAAGATGAACCAGTCACTTGTTTCAGCCTGTATATAAAAAGTGACATCATTTGCAGATGGAATGGGACGATCTTCTTCGGTGGTGCTATTGTCACGTTTGAAATACTATTCTGGTTTTAGAGTTTGATTATCCACAATGTATAGGGTGTCAGATTCAGGACGATATTTTACAGTTTGTCCTACCTTGTGCATGGTTTTGGCACCAAGTTGCACCCACCTTCTATTGCTAACCAGATCAGGTAAAGTATGTGGCACTTCTCCATTCATTTTTTGCCAGATTAGCTTGTGTTCAGAAGCTTCACCGGAAGCTCCCATGACTGGAGAGCAAAGGAGGGTCTTTTCGTCTATCACCTGAATTGAACCGTACCGCCCTGGATATTTTAACTTGATAGGATCAAGAAACTGCCCGGATTGCAGATCATATTGCAGAATGTAATCACTCTTATATGCATCAACAATATATAGGCTTGAATTGATTCTGTCGTCAATTCCCAAGGAAGCATCTATGATTTCATTTGGGCCTTTACCTTTTTTTACAATCTCATTAATGAATTTTCCTGATCTTGAAAATTGTAAAACCCTGTTGTTTTCACAAATGCAAATAATGTACTCTTTCCCCACATAAAATCTTGGTTGTTTTATTAATGACTCCTTTGTGGTTTCCAACTTTATTATCTCAAAATTCTTGGCAATATCAGTTAATTTAAGTTGAATACTATCTGTTATTGATCTGACATCTATTTGGTTAAGAGGACCGTTGTCAGTTGTTACGATGGAAATACTCTGATCAGTCTGCTGACAAGAGAAAACAAAAAAGGATAGTATCACTAAATAGAAGCCAGCTCTTTTGATCTTCATTTTTTTAGGATTTAGAGTTTCATTTACAATATATGGAAATCTGTTGGGCTGAGGAAAGATATTATGAACTAAACGAATAATTTGTATCTTTCGACAAGCCATCCCCCAGCACGAGTACTTTTATCATTATTCTCTATCATTATGAAAAATTCAGGGGGCTTTATTCTATTTCTACTTCTTCCAGTATTTGTATTTTCAGCTTGTTCCAAATCTGAACAAGAAATTCCAACTATTACGCTTGAGGGAGGAGAGTTTATTCCAATTAGTCCAAAACAAATATTGGAGGACATAACTCTTACTCCATTGGAAACTTCACCATCCTGTGTTATTAATGATGAGGTTGAATTTCTGAACCGGACTGATGCGTTTTATGTCCTGGACAATAATAAAGCAAGAAGACTGATGCATTTTAATGCTGATGGTAAGTTTGTTAAGTCTATTGGGCAAAGAGGGAAAGGGCGCGGAGAGTACGTTGTACTGTACGATGCTATGCTGAATGATTCAGGCTATGAGTTCCTATGTGGGGTTTCCGAAACGCAGTTATATTATTATGATTTAAATGGCGAATTTTTGAGGAAGAAGAACCTCGGTGATCTGCCGAGTTACTCTTTTACATTAAACTCAGAATTTGATAATTATCTATTTTACTCAATGCACAGGACCCACAAGATAAATTTGGTAGACAAAGGAGATTTCACAAAACTGGATTCTATGCTGCTTATTACTCCGGGATCAACCATTTTAGGCAGGTTCCATCCTTTCTCCCAAACAACTGAGGGTTCTATATTGTTTCATGAAGGATTTTGTGATAAGATATTTGAGGTAAGTAATTCAGGAGTGCAGGAAAAGTTCCTTCTTGAATTTGGTGAGTATAAGGTTGATCCTGGCATTCACTATCTAAAATTAGCGGAAGTAATGGAAAAAGTTGGGTTCTGGGCAGTTGAGAAAGTTCTTGAGAATAAGGAATTCCTATATATGTATGCGGCTAAATCCAGGCCTGATGATTCGGATCTATTGTGTCATCTTTTGTATCACAAAAAGAGCAGAAAAACATACAGATTATCTGATGAAGAGTCTTTTGCTTCGGCTTTACGGCCTGCCTTTCATTTCAATGATGCCAATGAATTGTATCTTTCACTTTCTCCTGTTGAGGCCTTAGATTGTGGAATATGGAAAAAGCATTTTTCTTCATCAGGATTCCAGATTGAGATAGATGATAATCCGGTGGTAGTGACTATGCATATTACCGGGTCAACTCTGTCTCAATCTCTTCCAGGGTCTTCCCCTTTGTTTCT
>CAYXQX010000705.1:0-2263 GCA_964467485.1 uncultured Porphyromonadaceae bacterium
TTCCATGAAATTCACCGGGTATTCAGGGCCATTATCACTAGTAAAAATGACCAATGTATTGTCTTTCAATCCCTGTATCTCCAATACATCCATGAGACGTCCAAAGGCATCATCAATTTGAGTTACAGTCCCGTAATAATATTTTTTGTTAGGCCCAATATCCTTATCATCTCTTCTTGGGACATAACCATATCCAACACTCTTTTCAAGTTCCGTTACCTTCTCATTATCATAAATATCAGCATAACTATCAGGAGGGTTAATTGGTGTATGAGGCCCATGAGTGCATATCTCCATAAAGAAAGGCTTTTCCTGATTTTCTCTCTCTCCCAACCATCCAATAGCCTCATTAACAATCAGATTACAGTACCAGTCGTTCAGCTCACCAACGGGTTTCCCATTGCGCCAGAATTTACCCGGACTCTCAGGGCCGTCAAAAGCATTTACAGCTGTTGCGAACCAATGGTCGAAACCATGCTCAGTTGGACTTGGTTGATTAGCCTTTGGCCTGTCAAATTGGGTAAGATGCCATTTGCCGGCAAAAAAGGTAGAGTATCCAGCTTTTTTCAATAAAGAAGGGAGGGTGATTTCGCTGGATTGAAGATGAGCACCCCCACCCAGAATATAATAGAAACCAAGACGATAGGGATGTCGCCCTGTCAGCAAAGCAGCCCTCGAAGGGGAACACACAGTTCCTGCCGCATGAAAATCCGTAAACCTCACCCCAGCTGAAGCCAGCTTATCAATATTAGGTGATTGAATAATTTTATTTCCATAACACCCAAGATCCCCATATCCCAGATCGTCGGTGAGAAATAACAGGACATTAGGATTCTTGTCCACATTGCTGCAACTACAAAGAAAAAAAACTCCACAAAAAACAGCTAACACCCTGATAATGTAACGTTTTAGCATAATAATTATTTAAGTTAAGGCTATATAGCAAGATAGGAATAACAACGCTTTTACCAAACATCAATTGGTCGATATTTTTTGCAACTTTGTCCATGATATTGCCAATAATTATGAATTATGAGTTATGAATTATGAATAGAAAAGTGCTTGTTCTTGCCTTAATTGCCATTACTTACTCCTGTTCGATGGAGCGGGACCCAAACATCATCCTCATCAATATCGACGATATGGGATGGCGGGATGTTGGATTTATGGGTTCGGAATTTTATGAAACACCAAACATCGATAAACTTGCTTCTGAGGGAATGATATTCAACCAGGCCTATGCCTCAGCCAGTAACTGCGCACCCAGCCGGGCCTGTATGATGAGTGGCCAATGGACCCCCAGACATGGGATTTATACGGTAAATAATTCCGACCGCGGAAAGAGCCAAACGAGAAAGCTAATCCCAACAAAAAACACCACAATCTTAGCAGATGAGTTTTATACTCTTGCTGAAGCCCTTAAAGCAAATGGTTATACAACTTGTCATGCAGGAAAATGGCATCTGACAGATGACCCCACCACCCAGGGATTTGATTATAATATTGGCGGCAGTCATGCCGGTAATCCAGGATCATATTATCCACCTTACAAAAGAGTAGATATGGAGGCTCCGGATGAAGATTACTATCTCACAAATTTGATAATGGACAAAACCATTGAATTACTTGAATCCATAAATCAGGATAAATTCTTTTTGTACTACTCACCCTATGCCGTACATACTCCTATTCAGCCTGTAAAATCATTACTAGATAAATACGAAAACAAAGCCTCATGGAACGGTCAGGACAATGCCAAATATGCTACTATGGTTGATAATCTTGACATTCAGATAGGAAGGTTGATTACTAGCCTGGAAGAAGCCAGCAAACTGGATAACACACTGATAATGTTTATTTCCGACAATGGAGGACTTTATAAGGTTACCAAACAATGGCCTTTGAGGGCAGGTAAGGGAGCTTATTATGAGGGAGGTATCAGAGAGCCTATGTTTGTATGGTGGCCTGGTGAGATAGAAGCAAATAAAAGGTCTGACATACCGGTAAGCAATCTTGATTTTTATCCTACATTGGTAGACATACTAGGCATTGACCTACCTGATAATGTTGAACTTGATGGGAACAGTATACTCCCGGTACTTATGGGGCAAGAGATGGTTGACAGACCCTTATTCTGGCATTTCCCAATCTATCTGGAAGGTGGGAATAAAGAATGCCGGGATATGATGTTCAGAACCAGGCCCGGCTCTGCTATTCGTTTGGGTGATTGGAAGCTAATTGAATACTTTGAAAATGGTGAACT
>CAYXQX010000706.1:0-2262 GCA_964467485.1 uncultured Porphyromonadaceae bacterium
GGATTGTACAATTCCTTGAACACCTCTTGTTTAGTTGAATTCAATTGCGACTATTGGTTACATTAATAAAGATGCCTGAAGTGGGGAAAAGTCACATTGCTGATGATTATTATTGATTATGATCAAGATAGTATTATGGTTTAGTAAGTATACTTTAAACTTACCTTTAGCTGAATAAGATATTTTTCATAGTACTAAAAGTCTTTCAGTTTATAGAGGATGAGTACTGGATTATCATCTTCCTTAAGACTGGCTAGTCGCTTGAACCCTTCAAATTTGGATAGTTTTTTTATTTGATCTGAGGTCAACTTGCTATAGAATTCCGTAACATCAAGCGCTTCTCTCACTGTGACTAGATTGTCGGAAAATCCCCTTGTTGGAAAAATAAATACAGGAAAACCCTGATAGTAACCAGCATTGAAGAGACTATCCATAACCAAACTTCTTTGGTTACCAGACTTCCTGTTAATTAGTCTCATTACCATTTTATTGTATTGCGGTTTAGGCGTATAGAAAAGAATACTATTTGAGTTAACCCCAAGGTGTGTCAGGTTAGGTGTTCCTTGTCCAAAATCACTAGCCACTGGGGTTTTTTTCATGAAATCCTCGTTGTTGATCAAAGTAGTATCGATTCCGGCTTGTCCCAAATCAAACTGATATATCTTTTGGAGGTTCTGGCCTGCACCCAATTGATAAATATTGAACTGAAACGGTGGAGCGGTAACATATATTCCTTCTTCAGAAAGTTTTGAGTATTGTAAAGAATAAGATGGTCCCATTTTATTCACATAGGGCATAAAGCCTCCATCAATTTCCCCCTTGTAATTCATTTTGATGAACTGATAATTTTTATCCTGATGGGGTATAGGAGTGAGATTTTTGCCCATATGAAGAGCAATAGTGTTTTCATCTAATGGAATAATATCCCACCATTGAAAAGGGATTTTAAATTCATGTAGATATTGCCCATTGTAATCATAAATGATAGCTTTTCCATGATTATGGTCTGAAACCAGAATCTCCTTTTTGTTAGGTATGAAAAAGACTTCCCACAATAGTCCGTATTCGCCTGGACCTTTACCAACATGAGAAAATGACCTGATGTGATTTCCATCCAAATCAAATAGATTGATCGTGCTTTTATTGCAACAGACGATAGCATTTGAATTGATGTCATATTTCATCCGAGCAGATAAAAGGCAGTCTTCGTTTTTCTCAAGCGGGATAAACCTGATCTCTTCAATCCAATCCTCAGCTTTCTCAGGCAGATCAATCAATTCGGCAACATCAATTGGATAGACTTCCTTTAGTGAGGGGGGAGTTGTTTCTTTTTGATCACAGGATGAGAATAAAGAGAAGAGGATAATGAGGATGATGGGAGGAAGATGTTTTTTCATGTTGTCAATTTAAACAAAATGATAATAGGATTATCTACAGTGATTTAGCTATTTCACCCAGTATATTTTGATAATCGGATTATCTCCAAGTTTGGAGTCAATAATCATTTTCCTGAGCTTAGCATTCAATTTGTCATACTTGGGATCATTATCCAGTATTTTTTCCTGGATATTTTCGATTGGCAAATGATTAATAAAATAACCTTCTTCTGTTTGGTTTCCTAATCGTTCATCCCGACCAGTGCCCCCTTTATCATCGATCAAATTAGGGGTTCGGCAATTGCCTTCACGATCAAAAGAAATAAAAATATGTTTCCGAACAATTGTTGGTCCTTCTGGTCCGGATCGATCCCGAAATCTTGCCAAAATAGATTCTCCCCAAAACCAAATATTAACCACATCATAGCCTTTTGGAATTCCCTTAAACTCAATTTTACCCGCTGTAGTAAAATCCTTGTTCAAAATATAAATAGTATTTGAGTTTAATGAGCTTACGTAAAATTGATTACGGAAAACCTTCATCAGCCCAATTGGCGGAAAAAAGCGTTCAGGAATCTTTTCAGGTAGTGCAAATCTTTCTTTTTCGTTCAGTTCATAATCAAAGCTAATGATTCTGGGATTCTCCGGATTATTGCTAATGACAACAGCACTCAGATATACGGTTTTCTGATCCACAGATAAATCACCAATTTTACCCTTAATATTTACCAGAGCCATCTTGATCTGTGATTTCTCAATATCGTAGCGAAATAATCTATTCTGCTGTGTATCATACCAAAACAAGTATTTCTGGTCGGGAGAGGTTTTTAATCCATAGGGTTTTATATACTCATCACACTGAATACATTCATCGTCAATATAACCC
>CAYXQX010000707.1:0-2261 GCA_964467485.1 uncultured Porphyromonadaceae bacterium
ATCTGGTTTAGTTTTATTGATAACTTTCTAAGGTCTTTCCATAATTCAACATTTTCAGCAGGACGACCTGATCGTAGTTTCCATTGCCTTTTTGGCCACTCAAATAATGCTTTTGGATAATTATCAACTACATAAAGAGAATCTGTCCAAACAAGGATTTTAGTATATCCTTCTATGAAATTGAACTTGATAGAATGCTTTAATGCTTCAATGCATGCACGAAGCTCCATTTGATTATTTGTAGCACCAGGATATCCAAAAAGGTTTAAATCTTCTACAACTTCAAAACCATCAGAACCAATTGTAACAAAACGTACACCTATACCACCAGTTCGCGGTTTACCTAATGATGAACCATCAGTATATATGCTTAGGGCATCTTCATCTATTGTCATTATTCAGTTCAAATAACATTTATCTATTTGCTATGTTTTTTGGCAAATAATGATTCTGGGTTATTTGGAAATGGATTCTTATTCCAATAATTGTTTAACACGATTTTCCCATCCAGAACGGTGAATGATTCTATCAGTCTGAAGGTTTTCATTTAAGATTTCGCCTTTGGTCATTTTAGATAAAGATTCCCAATCATTGCTAAATACATAAGTCGCATGACCAGTAAGCGTACTTTCTAAAATAAAGAGATTTTTTTGTGGAAAACCGAATATTAAGTATCCTCGAAATCCATTCCTTCCAATGGCGTAGAATTCAGGATTATAAGAATTGAGTGTTTTGAAACGTTCTTCAATTACACTCCAATTGCCTTCTCTTGATTCGTGGATCACATCTGAAACATGTTTTTCTAGTCTTTCCCAAGGATATCGGCCTGGAGGTAATATTTCCCAATGTAATCTACGAATTTCAGGGACTACAAAGCCATCAAGATTTTGTGTCAATACCTCGCATTCACCAAAGATTTCAAGGAATAAATTGACAGTGTGAATCACTCTCTTGTGGTTAGCTTCGATGAAATTTATAGAATCTGAAATTAGAACCGGAACACCATTATGGTCGTTGGCTATTGTAAATTCAACAGAGGGAGGTTCAATAAAAGTTCTAGGATAACGTTCATATGGAACATCGACTATTTTTGACATCTCTTCCGTATCATATCTTCCCCGAAATTCTATCCAATGCCATTCAACTTGGCGATACGCGGTTTCTTTAGGTCTGTTTTTGTGTACAAAGTATTTTCCTTCTGAGTTAAAGGAACTGATGGGACCAAATCCCCGGTATGGAAGAACCCGTTCCCCTATAACAAATGGTCTACTAAAACCAATTTTATCAAGAGTATCAAGAAATCGATCAAGATCTCTTAAGCCAATTATCAAATCTTCACCAGGGTCAATAAAACCAAAATATTTTTGAATGGAGCGAATTCTACGTTGACTAATAATCATTATTTCCTCCAATGAGTTTCGAGGGCCTAAAGAGTATAAGAAGCATACTTGTGTTTATAGCTATTTTCATAAATGCTTGCGATAACTGTATTTATGTCAACGGAATAATTCACCTGAAGCTAGGTGGTTTCAATTAGTTATTATTGAAATGAAACGAATAAGGGGGATCCAATTTTGTTGGCTTTATTATTATAGCAGTCTGGAGTGAGAGGGTGTTATTAATCTCACGCCTAAATCAGGATCCTCTATTATTAATCGTCTAACAAGATTTATACAAGTCCGGCTTTTCCCTGTTCCGGGTCCGGCGAGTACTCTACCGTTTTGAGAGGGATTATGATCAATGATCCAAGCACAAGTATAAAAACAATAAGAATAACCTCTTGTTATTTTTCATCTAATTACTCCCCTGCTCCAATTTGACTCTGAATGACCCAGTTTGGGTTTTTAAGAAAGAGAACAGTGGGTTGGGCAGCGTAAATTGCGCTAAAAATCAAACTGGGTTATATGTAAACATCTTAATGCCTATACGAAATCATGGTTCTTGGGATGGCTGAGCTGGATTATCATTAGCTGGTGCCATTTTTCACTCTGAAATAAACAGACGGTAGCACCACACCCATCCCGAAGAGCTCCAATCTCCTATCGTCTCTCCGGTTACAAAACACCACTCCCCCTGTTCAACTACGCCTTCAAGATTTATCTCAGTTCCTACGCCAATATCACCGACCCAGGTCCTGGTGATCTCGTATGTCTCTCCTTCTTCTGTTGTCCTTTCCTGCCCTGGAAACGCATCATATATCGGAGCCGGCGCATTTGGATAATCTCCCCCTTCTGGTCCTTTCGGTATCACAATAGCAGGTC
>CAYXQX010000708.1:0-838 GCA_964467485.1 uncultured Porphyromonadaceae bacterium
ATCAAACACTCTATAGCCTTGGGCATCCCATACTCTCAATGGTTCAACAATTTCATATGATAGCCTTTCTCTCCTGATTACAACAATCTGATTCCACGGCTCCATTGGAGGCACCCCAATCTCTGTAGCCGGTTCCCAGTCTGAATCGTTAAAAGAGGGAAGTTGCCAGCCCTCATAGGCCAGCCGTGCATCATATCGCTCCCTCATACCAATGGTGTAATTGTGCTGACGACGGATAGTGCCAGTATCCCAGGCAAGCGCCTGTGCCACCCGCCAACTCTTATCACTGTGAATTTTCGTAACTTCTCCCCTCTTGTCGCTTACATCAGCCTGAAAGAAAAAACCACCACGTGCATCCATACGGTGGTGCAATCCTTCACCAGCATTGTACACAAGAGCCGCGATTGTGTTTGGTCCTTTATTCAAATAAGGCCTTAGATCTACCTCTTCATATGTTTGATACTCCGGATCTGGATTTGTTGGAAGGCGATCGACATATTGCCCATTTATGTATAGTTCGGCAAACGAATAGGCAGAGATATAGGCTGTGGCTTTTTGGACCGAGTTGCTCAAAGAAAAGGATTTCCGAACATACAAATAATAGTTTCGGGGATTGATCTCCCCTGAATCCCAAATCCAGTTGGCTTCGGGCTGAACACCATTAAGCAGATGAGATGGGGGAGAAATGTATCCTCCACCATTTATTTCAAACTCTGCTACATCTGCATTTTCTAAATTAGTTTTATTACTGCAGCTCCACAGTGAAATACAGCCAATAAATAAGGCCGACAGGATCAGAATTCTATCTATTTTGATCTTCATGCTTAGCTTGCTGTTG
>CAYXQX010000708.1:848-2260 GCA_964467485.1 uncultured Porphyromonadaceae bacterium
GGTACTATCGCTCCATTGATTTGAAGAAGACCCTTAATTTTATCCAGTGGCACTGCCAGAGGTGTTGTGTTGAGTTGTACAGCCAGTGCTGCAGCTGCTCCAGCAGCTTGGCCCATGGCCATACAAGAGGCTTGAACCCGTAATCCTGAATTGGCCAAACGGTCGCTTGACACAGACCTGCCTGCCACAATAATGTTAGCAGATCCCTTGGGTATTAGAGCACTCAGTGGCACTTTGGGAACTGTTCCTTCTATTAGGGGCTTGGGCTTAACACCGTCCTTTGTGTGTAAATCAACCGGGTAAAAAGCATAGGAAATTGAATCCTCGAAGACTCTTCCAGAGGTATAATCATCGTAGGTGATCAAGGTCTCGCCCAGAATACGGTAACTCTCCCGGAAACCTGCTTCCGGCTGCATGTGCATGAGTCGTCTGTTCTCTTTGCGCACTTTTTCCAGAATAGCCTTTCTGCCAGTCAGGTTTGCTTCTGTTACTGTACGGGAATTTGATGAATCAGCACCATGAACATATACGGCATCCAACAAACCCGCTCCAGGACCATTTGACCGTCCCGGATTATTGGCTTTATCAAGCTTAAATAACATAGAGCCCGGCTGTGTTTCATCCTCTCGAAGCCTTGTAAAACCTAAAAGACCTACCACTTCTGCTCCCCCGGTACAATCAATTATCTGCTTACACTTCACCCGGCGCCGGGTTCCAAATCCATAGCAGTCGACCAGCCAACCCCCATCCGTTTTAGTAATGGTTTGAGGAAACTCATGGTAAGCAATCTCAACGCCGGCCATCTGGCACTTCTCTTCAGCAAGAAGAACATAAAGAAACTGATTAACATGCACTTGATTCATCCAATGAGAGTCGGGTACCTTGGAAAAATCAGGCAAAGTTCCACCGTCAAGAGTAAGCACATCCTGCACTAATTCCCATCCAATACCGGCAATGATCTGTTTGCCCCAGGCATCAAAAAGTCCGGGAAAAGATACCCCACCTGTGGTGGTATTGCCTCCCAATTGACTACCACGTTCAAGCAATAGAGTTTTAGCTCCTGCTCTGCCTGCCTGAATAGCAGCAATGATGCCGGCAGGCCCTCCTCCCACAACTAATACGTCTGTTTCACTATCTGTCTTTGAATATCCAAAGGATTCGGATCTTGTCCTGCCAAATCCCATAGTTGATAAGATCCCTCCAAGAGATAATCCTCCAACTACTTTTAGCATGCTGCGACGTGATGTTTTCATTTTGTCAATTGGAATTTAATTGCTCTACTACAGGCATCGTATTCCTCCTTCATAAAGATGTGTTTTATAAGCTTATCGCTTATTTTAATCTAATAACTTACTTCTGAAATCCATTTCCTGTAAAGGTATTCTTCAACTCCCTTTCTTTCCTTTTCACTC
>CAYXQX010000709.1:0-2260 GCA_964467485.1 uncultured Porphyromonadaceae bacterium
CCTGCCAAACAAGCAATGCCTGAAACGATGAATTGGGATATTTGGCTCAATACCGCTCAACATCATGATTATAACAAAGATTATCATCACGGCCAATGGCGTTGCTGGTACGACTTTGGTATGGGAGCTCTTGGCGATTGGGGGGCTCATATCATGGATACAGCTCATGAATTTCTTGAGTTAGGCTTACCTTACGAGGTTAATCCTACTCTTCTCAGTGGGCACAACTCATTTTTCTTTCCCTTCTCATCCACACTGGAGTTTAAATTTCCGGAACGTGGAAATATGCCTCCTTTGGATATCACCTGGTACGATGGATTAGATAATATACCTACTGTCCCAAAAGGATATGGCGTATCTGAAATTGACCCAAATGTACCGCCTCCAAGTAATGGAGCTCTACAACCGGCTAAACTAAACCCAGGCAAAATTATTTATAGTAAGGATCTTACATTCAAGGGCGGCACACATGGTGGCACCTTATCCATTATTCCTAAAGATAAAGCACAGGAAATGGAAAAACAATTACCTGAGGTTCCTGCAAGTCCATCTAACCACTTCAAAAACTTCCTTCTGGCTTGTAAAGGACAGGAAAAATGTCGCTCATCTTTTGACATTTCCGGTCCATTGAGTCAGGTTTTCACTCTGGGAGTTATGGCACAAAGAATGAGCACCAGGATAATCTTTGATAGAAAGACTAAACAGGTTACCAACAATAAATTTGCTAATCAGATGTTAGTCGGACAGCCTCCACGCAAAGGATGGGAAGAGTACTATAAGCTTTAGGAAAGCCAGGCTCTAGTGAGCCAGATCGTTCGTTCTGACTTCCTGGAGCTTATCTTTCAATTTATTCTGAAATTCAGTAACAAGGTCAGCATAATCAGGATTAATGGCCAGATTAGTATATTGCTTGGGATCTTTAACCATATCAAATAACTCGATGCCCGACCCGGCATCCTCATCATACTGTATATAAGCATATTGATCTGTACGTAATCCAAAAGTTCTACCACCCTGAGAAACAGTAAAAACCATGTCTCTAACCTGAGTGTTTGGCTCAATAAGTGTTTCAACCAGGCTTTTGCCTTGCAGATGCTCTGAATATTCCAAACCGGCTAATTCAGCCAGTGTAGGATACAAATCGATTAACTCTACAAAAGAACTGCATACTGCCGACTGCCGACGGCCAACTGCGTACTTTCTCCCAGGAACTTTAATAACAAGAGGGATCTTTACTGATTCTTCATGAAGACTCACCTTCATCCAAAACTTATGCTCCCCAAGATGGAAACCATGATCGGAAGTGAAAACCACAATGGTTTTGTCGCTTAAGCCTTCCTCTTCAAGAGTGTTCAAAACTTTACCTACCTGAGCATCCATGTAAGCAACAGCGGCATAATAGGCAGCAACGGCTTTCTTCTCGTCTTCCTCATCCATTTGTCCATTAACACTAGTGACATAATTAATGCCTCGTTTGGGAATGTCATCCCAATCGCCTTCAATCACTTCGGGCATAACGATATCCTCAAAAGGATAATCCTTGAAATACTTTTTTGGAGCCACAAAAGGCACATGTGGGCGCACAAATCCAACCGCGATAAAGAAAGGCTCATCCTTATGGGCACGGATCAATTCACAAGCCTTTTTGGCTGTTTTGCCATCAGAATGAACCAAGTCATCTCCATCTGCCTTCACAATAGTCATCACATTCCCACCCTTTCTCTCTATCGTTCCATCCGGATTCCCTTGAACCAGTTCAGCCTCACCTACTGCTCTCCACTCCGGTCCCTGACTATTAAACTTCTCAACCCAGCATGCGGGATCATCGGTTCCATCAGTTCCTCTTTCAATATCAATAGGTATGCCCATATGGAATATCTTGCTCACCCGTGCAGTATAATATCCGTTCTCCCGAAATAACTCAGGTAGCATCTTACGATCCGGTCCAATATTTTTCCTTCCACTCACATACCCATAAGTTCCTGTAGCTGTCGGATAATAGCCACTCATCAAGGAAGCCCTTGAAGGACCACATACCGGATACTGACAGTAGGTTGAAGTAAACTTAATCCCTTCCGATGCCAGTTTATCAATGTTGGGCGTTTGACATACAAAGCCATCAAATGACGAAACCGCCGTAGCAGTGAGATCATCCGAAATAATAAATAAAACATTAGGAGTCTTCAATTCCCTCGAACAAGAACTCATTATCAAACCAAAAATCAAAAAATAAAATAAGTTTTTCATAAAACTAAATTAC
>CAYXQX010000710.1:0-2256 GCA_964467485.1 uncultured Porphyromonadaceae bacterium
TCCTTGATCTGGCAGGAGATAAACCAGTGGCGTTTGCGGAGTTGGGCTGGAATACCGCAGAAAGCCTTTCAGGGACCCAGGAGGATCAGGAAGCATTTGTACGGGAAACTTTTCGACTTCTATCTCTGCATCGGGACCAGATAGAATTTATTTCATGGTTTAATCTTCATGACAGCAAACTTGAAAATTCCTATGAGGAAGCCCTGTCATTCCTGCCAGACGATTCTTACCTGATCCAGGATGAGGAATTTATGACTATTTTTGTGGACTTTTTGACTTATGTGGGTTTAAAGGAAAATGACGGCACCCCGAAATTGGGTTGGCTTGCATTCCAGGAAGAAGCAAGTAATTATCTAGAGAGTATTCCCTGAGATGGAAAGAAAAAATAAACATCACAGACCAATAGGTATTTTTGATTCCGGAGTTGGCGGCCTTTCTGTATTAAGGGAAGTGCGGCACCAATTTCCCGCAGAAGATCTGCTATATATTGCTGATCAGGCCCATGTGCCATATGGCATCCGCTCCAGGGAAGATGTGTTGGGTTTTTCTGAAGGCATAGTTCGATACCTGTTGAATAAAAAAGTCAAACTGGTCATTATTGCTTGCAACACTGCCTCCGCCGTGGCCCTGGAATTTCTCAGGAAATCCTATCCGGGCCTGCCTTTTGTTGGCATGGAACCGGCTGTAAAGCCTGCAGTGGAAGAGACCAGTACAGGTATCGTTGGAGTTTTGGCCACACCAGCCACTTTCCAGGGTGCCCTGTATGCATCCACTGTGGAAAGATTTGCTAGGGGCGTCAAGATCTTGCCAGATACCTGTCCCGGGCTTGTAGAACTAATTGAGGAAGGTAAAATTAACCATCCTGTGACCAGAGAGATTCTCGAGAAGGCTCTTTATCCGATGCTAGATAAAGGTGTGGACGAAGTTGTAATGGGCTGTACTCATTATCCTTTTGTGATCCCGCTGATTCAAGAGATTGTAGGAAATGATGTTCAGGTGATCGATCCTGCTCCAGCGGTTGCCCGGCAAGCAGGCCGGCTTCTTGCTGAGTATGATCTGCTGACCGGTGGCGGAGGAAAAGGCAAGACTGAATTCCTCACGAGCGGAGATCCAGAAGAATTTGAACGAATTATTGGGGAATTATTGAATTGGGAAGCCAGTGTTGAAAGGTTAAGTTGGGTAGGGGGAGAACTTAAGGAAGACTAATCGTTTCTATTTCTCAGACTGAATACCAAAGCCGCTGCTAATGTTCCCCCAGAAATAACCACTGCCAGGATAACGATAGTGGGGTTCTTTGCGCTGGTCCGGAAACGGGGTTCACTGGCTGTTATAACGGTTGGTGATGGAGTAGCAGGTGAGAACGGGATGGAAGTTCCTCTTGGACCCACTGGTGAAGGTGTATGTGAATAGCGAGGGGGTAAGGTTGGGCTGGCCATGCCAATTGGGGTGTTGGTCGGTGTATAGGAGGGTTGGATAATGATCTCATCCCCCAAATTCATGATCGCATCTGGCTCAAGACCATTCATTTCCCTTAATTCTTCGAGTGAAATATTGTAAACGGCTGCAATCGTCCATAGAGATTGACCGCCAGCGATGATATGTTTTACAGACCCATCAGACATCGGAGTGGATACCACAACCGGTACTGCAGTAGGCTCCTGGGAGGTTGAAGGTGTAATGGATATGGCAGGATTCTCAGGAGTTGGCGCCGGATCCCCGACCCAGTAACCGGTATCGACAGTATAAAAGACAAGGTCTCCAGAGTAAGCTACACCTGCACCAATATATTTTGCGCTGGGGTTGTACATGGTGTGATGATGGTCTGGATCATTCCAGGGCCCATTAATGATCTCCATGATAGACGCATTTTGCCCGTAGGCCACATTTTCGGAGATAAAGATTGTAGCTCCATTCCCGAAGCCAGCTACATAGGCCCGATCAATTGGACGGGATCCATCCGCGCTGACATGGGTCCAGGTGCCGAGTGAGGCCTGATATTGGCTGTGCTGTAGGGCGATCTGCATTAAGGCAGGGTGCGATTGCAGAGCAGCTAAGCCGTTCTGCGCCCGGAGTTGATTGATGGTATTGATCACTGTGGTAGCAGAATCGCCCTGGGCTTGAATGACCTCGGCCATCAACAGCGAGATAAGAAGAGTCAATCCAATTAGGAATAGCCGAACAGGAGTCTTTTTCATGGGTTAGAAAATTCCGACAAAGGTGAAAATTTCTAAATTCCAGATCAGTGCCGGATATTTT
>CAYXQX010000711.1:0-2256 GCA_964467485.1 uncultured Porphyromonadaceae bacterium
AGAAGCGCTGAAATAATGGAAGCTGTTGAATCAGATATTGGGAGCCTCGAATAATGCTATTTGTCGGTATTACCACCACGGCCCCTTCGGCCGTCTTTATTCTCTCTGATACGGTTGAGCATATAATTCATAAACTCGTTTTCTGCCCTATATAAGCGAACCACTTTTTCTATGGGGATTAGCTTCTTAACCTTTTTATGGAACTCCAGCTTCAATTTAGCAAGTTGGAGTTCCTGTTCAATCTTATTGTCCACCATCTTTTCCATTTCAGCACTGCTCATATCCTGATGTCCTCTTCCATGAACATCCAATCTCTTAGATTTGATCAATTCATCCCGCTTATTCTCATATTCATTATAAGTAGGCCAGAATTTCTGTGCCTCATCAACTGTTAAGTCTAACTTCTCGGTAATAAAAGAAACCTTCTCAGCCTTATATTTTTCAAGATATTTTTCAAATCCCGGTCTGGTGTTCTGTGCAACAAGAGTACCGGAGACAGTAATCATTAACAGGAATATTTTTACTATTTTATTCATCTCTACTGATTTTCAATATTCATCCATTCTTCGATAATATACAATTCATTAAACTCAGTTATTTCAAGCAAGTCTAATTGCTCTGAGGTACCTGTATTATCAGAAAACTCATCAATATTTATTCCCTCATCTGCCACATAATATGACAGTAATCCAGAATTTAGCTCCAAACTGGCATAATTCACAAACCAATCAATTTCCTGAGTCAATTTAATCTCCTGCTGTGGCTTTATATATAAATTCTGAAACAACATCAGCCCAATAAGTAATGAGGCTGCAATACCACTAACCCAAAGCAATCTGGATTTCAAACTGACTACCTGGACAGGCTTTTCAATGCCTTCCTTTGTTATGGCATCCATAATCCTGGCTCTGGATTCCTCAAAATACCCGGCGGGTACTTTAAAAGGATTTTCAGCTTCCTTAAACTTGTTTGTATAAAAATTTTCCTCATTCATAATCATAGCGTAATCAATTACTTTGACACAATTATTCTATCAAGGTTTAATCCTCGCTCAATTCTTTTTTAATTTTCTTTACAGCGTGATGGAAGGAAGCTTTTAATGCGCCAACCGAAGTTTGAAGAATCTCAGATATTTGATCATATTTCATATCTCCAGAATACTTCATCTGAAAAACCAGTTTTTGCTTATCCGGTAATTTTTCAATTGCAAGCTGTAATTTCAATTGGATCTCGTCACCATCGAAATACTCATCTGCCTGAAGACTTTTGGCTAAAGACAAATCCGGATCTTCCACATTACGACCAGTCTTACTGTTTTTTTGCTTTAGAAAGCTTAAGGCTTCATTAGTAGCTATTCTGTATATCCAGGTGTATAATTCCGAATCTCCTCTAAAAGACGAGAGGCCCTTCCATATTTTAATAAAAGTGTTTTGCAGAACATCATTGGTATCTTCGTGGTGACGAACAATTTTCCTTATATGCCAATAAATTCTCTCCTGATATTTGTCCAATATCAAACCAAAAGCTTTTTCTTCCCTACCTTTTTGTAGGAATATTTTCAAGATCTGATGGTCTGATAGTTCATCCATGCACAATTAATAATACTATTTGGATAAGAGAAAAGCACAAAAGTTTAATCCATCAAATCAGGAAACACCTGAATGAGCTTACTTACAACATTTTCAGGGGTAAAACCAAATTTCTGATCCAAAACACCTGCAGGAGCAGAATAGCCAAAATGATCGAGACCTATTACGTATCCAGTTGAACCAACTAAAGTGCTCAAAGAGGATGGTAGTCCTGCGGTCAACCCTAAAGCCGGTATCCCTGATGGAATAACAGACTCCCGGTAATCTACCTCCTGTAAATTAAACAATCCTTCAGATGGTATTGATGAAACCTGTACCCTTATATTATTGTTTTCCATTAAGATAAGAGCAGCAGAATAAAGTGTTGCCACTTCTGATCCATTCCCAATAAGTACCAAATCAGGATTGCTTGAATCCAAAACTACATATCCTCCTTTTTCAGCAGATAGAGAATTCTCAAATCTACTTACTCCGCCTATTGCCGGTAAATCGGGTATATTCTGACGAGAGAGTAGCAGTGCGGTTGGCGTTTTTTTATTTTCCAATGCCATTTTCCAGGCAACAGTTGTTTCTGCAGAATCAGCCGGTCTTAGAACCAGTACAGATGGGTTCCCAGAGTGATTCTTCAACTGCTCCATCAATCTTATTTGGGCTTCATGTTCGATAG
>CAYXQX010000712.1:0-2253 GCA_964467485.1 uncultured Porphyromonadaceae bacterium
AACTCTTCCTCAGGCAGATAGGCATCATTAAGAAACATACCTGTCGAAGTTGGATACCTCCCGGTTAATATTGAAGCCCGATACGGAGTGCAAACAGGGCATACCGAAACAGCATTTTTAAATGTAATGGCCTCATCAGAAAACTTATCCAGATTAGGCGTTTTTACATTTGGGTCGCCTGCATATCCTGTGGCTGACCCTCGCCATTGATCCACAAGTATGAAAACCACATTGGGTTTATCCGGGTTTGTCTTAGGCCAAACTGCACTAATAATCCAAATAGATACTGCAATTAAGACCAGCGCAGCTACTTTATCCCATTTTCTGTTTTTTCGCATAATTCCCTCATTTCTTTTAATATATCCTGATATTCAGGATTGTCGACCAGATTTACTAGTTCATCAGGATCTGTCTTTAAGTCATGCAAGAACTCATATTCAGGCTCCTGCTCGTAATAGTTAGCATACACGTATCTTTCTCCCCGAATTCCCACGTACTTAGGAATAAGTTCATTGTCCATTCTATGCTCGCAAAGGAAACTCTCACGCCACTCTTTTGATTTGCCATCGATAACAATATCCAAAAGACTGGCACCCTGATAAATCTCAGGGACTGTTATTCCGGCCAAATCAAGAATAGTAGCCGGTATATCAATATTCAAAGCCATTTGCTCAGACGTTTCACCAGCCTTCCGCTCAGGCAAACGTGGGTCATAAATAATCATCGGAACCCTCAACGATTGTTCATAATGTGTCCATTTACCGGCAAAGCCCCTATCACCCATATAGTAACCATTATCAGCTGAATAAATAATCACGGTATTATCCGCCAATCCCTTATCTTCAAGAGAAGCAATCACCCTGCCCATAACCTGATCATATCCACTGATCATCCTAAAATATGCTTTCATATTAGTCTGATATTTTTCATCAGTATCCCATCGCCAGAAGTAGCGCTCACGATTCATGGATTTCTTTAAAAAATCAGGATGATTTTCAAAAATCTGAGGATCAAATAATCTGGGCTTCGGTATTTCAATCCCCTCATACATACTTGCAACTGCCTTTGGGTAAGGATAATGACCATCGTTACCGGGTGTAAGATTGCCGTCAACCGCGTGAACAGCATTGAAGCTCACCGAGAGACAAAAAACCTGATCATCAGGATTATTTTCAATAAATTCTACTGCCTGATCACCCTTAATCTCAGCCGAGTGCCGCTTACTCCCATCCTCCTGTATGATAAAATGCGGGGTACTCCTGGGAGATGGTTTGTAATAATCGAACATCTCACTAATTAAGCTTTTCTGATTTTCTACCTTGAATCCAAATTTTCCAATAAAACCGGTTCTGTACCCTGCTTGCTTGAGTAACAAGGGGTAGACCTGACGACCAAATTCTTCTTTTACAGGATCTTTACCAAATGTATAATTGTGCCTTGATTCATATAAGCCCGTCATTATTGAAGCCCTACTGGCAGCACAGATAGAAGTGGTAACAAAGGCATTGGTGAACCTCACGCCATTAGCTGCCAATCGATCAACAATTGGCGTTTTAACAACGGGATTACCGGCGCAAGACAGTACATCATTGCGCTGATCATCGATAAGGAAGAATAGTATATTGGGCTTATTCTCCTCACTATTCTGATTAGCATCGCATCCAATAAAGGTTGATGCCATTGAGATTAAAACAATTAGTAATAAAATTGTATTTTTCATTTTTCTTCAATTTTAAAAGATTGAACAAGTTGAACCGGTCCCAGAAGACCGGCAGTCTGAACGATCCAGTAATTTGGATCGGTTCTGTATCCGTGAGTTTCAATATTCGTCCTGGTATACCTCTCTTCTTTCGGAAGTTCATTATCCCCTGCCAAGCGGTTGCACCAGAGGTTCATAACTTCAATCTTCACATTATTGGGTCCAGCTTTGGCCATCTCAGATATATCAACTCTAAAGGGCGGTTTCCATACAATTCCAGCCGATTCACCATTGACAAAGACCTCAGCCAATTCCCTTACCTCACCGAGGTCAAGGTATACCCTCCTCCCTGAAGCAAGCCAATCTGCCGGCACTTCAATGATTTTGTTATAGAATCCTGCACCAGAATAATACTTAACACCCTCATTTTCATGATCAGACCATGAGATGAGATCAGGAAAACTAATCTCAGCACGCCCACCCCACTCGGAATCAAAATTAACTGTCCATTCCCCGACTAACCGTCTAGGTTCAGGTAGATCAGTATCAACGAC
>CAYXQX010000713.1:0-2232 GCA_964467485.1 uncultured Porphyromonadaceae bacterium
TCGCACCCCTGCTTCATGTGCATTGAGGTTAAAATGTAGTATTCCAGTATTCTCATTCGGGAAGAATTCTGCTATTGTATCCAGAATGATCTCACTGCCAGAGCTTACTCTAACCTTAGGTGATAGATCCTTCATGTTCCACGACTCAAAAAGCATCTCCACCGGAAACCTGGTATCTTTATACACCAGATCGTTGGCAGTAACGCTTTTAATCATCAAATCCGGCAGTTTGCTTGTATCGCCATAAGCCATTGTATGAACCGGGAATGGGAATATATCATCAGAATAGAGGGGATTAGCACCCTGATTATAAATTCCATCACTGAAAAGCAATAAAGAGTTTACCGGATCGGCATGGTGCCTGGCAGTTAACTCTTCGAAAAGTATACTGAAATCCGTTGCTTTATCAGAATAATCAGGCAGATCTCCCTCTTCAAGGTGATCTCCAAACAGATAAGTATGTACATCAAATTTCTCCTCCAGGATAGTTCTTATTTCCGGAATTTCATCCATGAGATTTTTAGGAGAATCTGAAATAGAATCTGACACTCGCATTGACGAGCTGTTATCCACAGCGAGAAGAAAAAGAGGCTTTATATTATTTGGGATACGGCTAATAATTTTGGGTCCCAGGAACAATAGAAATATAAACAGCAAACTCAGACTTCTAAGCGATATCAGCAATAATCTGGCCCATCGTGGGAATAGTTGTCTGGCTTTAGGTGTAAAATAACTGAGCCATGCTAAAAGCACGACTAAACCAATTCCTATAGGAACAAGCCACAAAGGCAATTCAGTCTGAATATTCCAATTCACTGGTCAGGATTCTCCTCCTATGCTAAGATACAATTATGATAATATGGAAAGACTCTGGGTTTCTAGGTCATCATTGCACCACAAACCTGCACAACCTGACCGCTCACGTATGATGAAAGATCACTTCCAAGGAAGACTGCAACTTTCGCCACCTCATCAGCAGTACCACCTCTTTTCAGTGGAATATGCTCAGCCCATTGAGCCTTTACTTCTTCACTCAACTTATCCGTCATCTCGGTTAGGATAAAACCCGGAGCTATAGCATTACAGCGCACATTCCTGGATCCCAATTCTTTAGCAACTGATTTTGTAAATCCGATCAACCCGGCTTTAGAAGCAGCATAGTTAGCCTGTCCGGCATTCCCCCCTACTCCAACCACAGATGACATATTTATTATCGAACCTTCGCGCTGCTTAAGCATAATACGCTGCACTGCTTTTGTTAGGTTAAAGGCCGATTTAAGGTTAACATTTATTACCATATCCCACTGCTCTTCTGTCATTCTAAGAAGCAGAGTATCACGGGTAATTCCTGCATTATTGACCAGGATATGTATCCCATCAAAATCTTTCATCGCTTCCGTCACAACATCCTCGGAACTTTGGAAACTGCTGGCATCAGAAGCATACATTTTCACCTTCACACCTTTTGCACTGAGAGCTTGCTCAAGGGCAACAGCATTTTCATCTCTGGCAAGATCTGTAAGAATCAGGTTTGCTCCTTCATCGGCAAATCTCTCTGCTATCGCCCTGCCAATGCCTCGGGAAGCTCCGGTAATAAGGGCTGTTTTTCCTTCTAGTAGTTTCATTTGTTACTCCGTTATTCGTTACTCGTTACTCGTTACTCCGTTATTCCGTTACTCGGTTACTCCGTTATTCGTTAGTTGTTTAATTTTTTAGGGCTGCTTTCATTGTTGTTCCTATGTCGGCGGGTGATTCTACGACATGGATTCCACATTCCTTCATAATTTTCATTTTGGCAGCTGCAGTATCCTCTGCACCACCAATGATGGCACCGGCATGGCCCATACGGCGACCTTTGGGTGCAGTTTGTCCGGCTATAAATCCAACTACCGGCTTGGTTCCATTTTCTTTTATCCAATTTGCAGCATCGGCCTCCATGGTCCCACCAATCTCTCCTATCATCACAATACCTTCTGTTTCCGGATCATCCATAAGAAGTTTAACTGCATCGAGGGTAGTAGTACCAATAATAGGGTCACCTCCAATTCCGATGCCTGTTGTTTGACCTATCCCCAATCTTGTTAGCTGATCAACAGCCTCATATGTAAGTGTCCCTGAACGTGAAACAACTCCAACATTACCTTTCTTGTGAATAAACCCTGGCATGATACCTACTTTAGCTTCACCTGGAGAAATTACTCCTGGTGAGTTAGGGCCAACCAATCTCGAATC
>CAYXQX010000714.1:0-2231 GCA_964467485.1 uncultured Porphyromonadaceae bacterium
CGGAAAGCCAAAAAAGGTTTTATCCTGATTTTAGTAGGTGATGTTGCCTCAAGTAATGTATAACGAATCATTACCCTGGCTTCCTTCTCCACAAGTAGCAGTTCTTTCTGAATTACAACACCTCCAACCCTGTAAACAATCGTCGGCAGATGATCCGACTCAAACCACCGGGCATATTTATGTCCCTTCGGATTATATTCACCGGGATACTTACTTAAACCCAGATTAAATTCTTGCTCATGCTGTACTACCGTTTCATGAATAGTAGATAACAGGACATGTTTACCTCCATCGATTGATGGAACAGGAGCCACAAGAAGACCATGATACTTGCGTGTATTGCATCCAACAAGTGTTGAACTGCAATAAACCCCAATCTCATTAGACAACAGAATCTCCTTTGGAAGGGAGTACTCCAGGTTCACTAATTGTGTTTTGTCAAATTTAAGATAACTCATAGTGCTATAAATGAAACAGATGCGCAGTTTAGGAATTTATAATAACCACAATTAAAAACTGTCTTAAATTATTATAAAATCGGATTAATAACAAAAGTAATCCTTTCCGGCTTTTAAGTGTAAAAGGTTTTAACAAAAAAAACCTGAAATTTGTTCATGAAAAAAAAAAAGCACCTACATTTGTGGCTATTATTAATTCAAAATCTTGAACAATGGCTTACATAATTAATGAAGATTGTACTGCATGCGGAACATGCATTGATGAATGCCCTGTCGAGGCTATCTCAGAAGGTGATATCTATGTTATTGACCCTGATGAATGTACTGATTGTGGTGCATGTGCAGATGTTTGTCCTGTTGAGGCAATACATCCGGAATAACAAAATTCTATCAACAGCAAAAGCCGGTTTTCCGGCTTTTGTTGTTTTAATTAAGTATTTTACTTGAACAATATCATTTCACTTTCCGCACAACATCTATAACTGTTCCGTCAACCCAGTTAATAGCGGCAATAATCTGATCATCTGTTTCGGGTTTTTCAGGCTTACCACATATTTCTTCTGCTTCTTCTTTCAATTCTTCAATTGTCAGGATATTTAATTGTGAATTTCTACTTTTTTCGATTAGATCTTTCCTCAAAGGATTTATTGCAATACCTCTTTCAGTAACAATCACATCAATCAGTTCACCTGGTCCACACAGGGTAGTAACTTCATCCACAATAACCGGTATCCTGTCGCGAAAAAGAGGGATAGGTAAAATTACTGTTTTAGAAAACAAGCAGTTTTGCCATCCGCCTATACCGTGCAGCAAATAACCATCGGAGTGAGTAACCACATTGCCATTAAAATTAACATCTACTTCGGTTGCCCCAAGAATGACCAAATCTACCATGCCGGCGAAATTTCCTTTACCATGATAATTATAGCTGGTAAATGGGCTGGTCCATACATGGTTTGGATTCTCCGCCATAGATCGAACACCTTCGAGATCGAAGGTCTGGCCGTCAAGAATATAGTCTAAAAGACCCTCCTCAAGCATCTCCACCAGGTATTTATTACTACCACCACGGGCAAACCTTGCCTTTATACCCTCCTCCTTCATGATGTCCTTGAAAAAGTTACTAACAGCCAAGGAAGTGCCACCTGCTCCGGTTTGGAAAGAGAAACCATCTTTAATAATGCCAACCTCCTTACAAAACTGGGCAGTCATTTCGGCAAGTAGAAGCCTATCCGGGCTTTTCGTTATTTCTGTTGTCCCTGAAATAATTTTTTCAGGAATCCCTACTTTGTCAATTTCAACAGTAAAATCCACATGATTTCCCTGTATCTGCCAGGGTATACATGGGAAATCAACCATATTATCAGTAACCACTATTACCTTATCAGCATATTGAGAATCAGCAAGGGCAAATCCCAGTAATCCGCTTGCACTTGGACCATTCAATCCATTTGCATTACCAAATGGATCGCTGCAGGCCGCTCCAATAACAGAGATATCTACATTAACATCTCCGTCCTGGATTGCCTGATAACGACCACCATGTGACCTTAATACAGCCGTTCCCTGCATTTTACCTTCAGAGCAGAATCTGCCAAGGGGCCCATTCATGCTGCCTTCAATTCGATTTATTGTACCGTCCTCAAGATATTGGATGAGATGTTCATGACAGGGAAAAGAAGCTGATGGTATCCACACCAGGTTTTTCACACCAAGATCGCTGGCTATGTCAAATATTTGGTTAGCCAGAAGGTCCCCATTTCTGAAATGATG
>CAYXQX010000715.1:0-2212 GCA_964467485.1 uncultured Porphyromonadaceae bacterium
CAAAACCAAGAGCCTGATTAAGTCGGCCATCCCTCTCACACATCATCGCCATATTATAGCTGGCTTTAGCCCTTACTTCGTCGTCGTCTGACTGATAAGCCAGGAAGTTCCATTTTGATTCAGCTTTACCCCAATCACCTTCGATAATAGCATTATGAGCCTCTACAAGTTTAGGGTCTCCATCAGGATAATACTCTCTCTCTATCAAAACGATCCCAGGGGTAATAAGTCTGGCATATTCTTTAGCTGCCCAGACACAGGTTTGTTTTTGCATCTCAAGTATATCTGGCAAAGCTTCTACTGCTTCCTCTTTTGTTGCTCCCCGACCTACAAACTCCTTTGTGAAAGTGTATATATTCTCGTCCAACATCCTTCTACGTTCGGGCTGACTGATTCTCCATGCTGCCTTAATGCTATTTTTTTTTACTGCAATAAATCCTGATGTTTGAGAGCTGCTTTCTCTAATTTCTGTATCACCTTCCTTTATATCAAACCCTTGCAAAATAGCCAAACCGGCTGCACCATATTTCTCAACGACACCTACCATACCCAACCATGGTAATTGTTCGGGAAGAGAATCAGTATTATTCCGCAGCATTCGCACATCAAAATCACTTCTTGATATGTACCTTGCTGTGCTATCAATAATTCTTGAAAACGATTCCGCATAATATCTTGACAGCTCCCATTTTGTTGAATCCACAGATTCAAAATACCCCCACTGCACAGCCTCATATTCTCCTTCAGCCGGAACATATCTTGAACTCACCAATATACCCCTAACATCAGGAGGCAGTTCAATTTTTGGAGGAACATAAGCCTCAATAGTTAGTTTTTGCATTTGGCAGGAACTCATCAGAATACTTGCCATTAAGAATATTGAAAAACCTGCTAATCTCATTTTTAAAATAAATTTAGTAGAATACAATATGCAATTACCTGGTTCCAAACCAGCGTCGCAAAAGCCATTCCATTGTCAGTAAAAAAACAATTAAAAATAATAAATATTTTAGCTGAAGTAGATTTATCCACTTTGTCTCAATTCTAACCGACTCATCACCGGGCTCCAGATCTGTGACAAATGACAACAAATTATCGTATTGATCAGATGTAAAAGACTTTCCATTTTTCTGAACAGCCAGCTTTTCCAGTACACTGAAATCTGCTCTCGTGAACATATCCTCCAGCAAAAGATCCTGAACAATTATCCGTCCTTGTTTTTTGAACCTCTCCTGCCCTATAATCGTTTCTGCTGAATAGTTATATACACCAGGTTTGAGAGGATCAAGTTCCAGGCTATAGCCCGAATATGAAGGACTCATTTTATAATCGGAAATCATGCCTGATGAATCAATAAGCTTAAAATTAACCAACATTCCAGTCAGGTCTTCATAACTCTCATTATATACCTGTGCTTTAACACTAAGTTTCTCTGTCTCGGTTAGTGTTTTTGGCACATCCAGTCTGAATTGCTCCTTATTTTCCTCAATAACAAGGTATTGAACAATACTTTTAATCATAGAATTTAGCTGGGTGTTCCCGGCTGTTTCCAGGTACTCCGATAATCTCCATCTCCATAATCCTTCACCCAGCAAAAAACCGTTTTTTCCTGATCTGTTTTTTGAAAAGCACAATAATGGATACTCCAGCTGTATTCCTTTTATCGACTGGAACATAAGTATTTCTGTTCGAGATGAAAGGCTCACCGGACTGAGAGGCCCTTTTAGTGGAGGCCATTCCCTCATACTTTCACCAAATAGATCATCAACCTTAAACAAGCTAAACTTATTGTTTACAATCCCTTCAATATCCTCAGACATACCCGAATTATCATTAAACCTGACGCCTATATTTAGCTTATTTATAGCATTAAGGTCTGTTTGTTCACCAATAATAAACCAGGCAGGTATTTTTTCCCGCTGATATTCCTGTAGCAATCTTTGTGATACAGGAGAAGACACAAGTGGCAGTTGGTGGAAAATTATCAGGTCGTAATCCTTCAGTCTATTGGTAAATGTTTTAATATCAGATGATTCCAGCACAAACTGATCCATTTCACCGAGAGCGGATGAAATTGCAGAAACATCAGGATGGGGAGAACCAAAGAGAATCAGGATTTTAGCCTTTTGCTCTACTACTTCAACAGTGAGTGAATAATTATTATTAATAAGATTTACCTCCTGATCTTGTCCGGAAATATTGATTCTAAAAT
>CAYXQX010000716.1:0-2208 GCA_964467485.1 uncultured Porphyromonadaceae bacterium
GATGATAAAATTAAAGGAAGATAGTAGATTCAATATGATTGATGGAATAACTATTCTAGAAGATAAAACACCCCTTGAGGCTAATGATAATTTTGTTATTCAAATAAGCTATTAAAGAAATCCACAATCCATCTCTTGAGTGTGAGCGGGATTACTATTTTCATCAAGATACTGCAATTCTGCCTTTAAATAATCAAGGGTTATTTTAAACTCATCCTTTAATTATTCAAGGCATTTGTTGGCTTGCCAATTCCTCTAACAGTTCAAATAGATTCACTACCCTTATCCTTTCACTAAGAGGCCAGCTTTCTTTGACGGGAGCTACAACATAGGTCATTTCTGGTTCAATATCAATGTTTCCCATAAGCTTCCAAACACAGGATTTCCCAGCAATTGTTCAATGTAGTTGATTTCTAGAAGAGTACAAACCAAGCCTGGATCACTCAGATAAATTTTTGCGCTTTTTATAAGCCTTTTTTCAATATTCGGCACGTAGGAAGGTACCTGCTTAAGCATAAAAGTATTGCTTAGCAGATCAACGTAATTCTTGATTGTAACAGAGGATACGTCTGGGACCAATTATGGCTGTAACAGGATTTGTAACAAGGCTTTCCTTAAGTAGTGGTTCGATAGAACAAGCGATAAACACAAGTGTATTTTTATGTAAATTTTAAACTTCACTTTAAATTTACAAACTATTCTGCAGCTTTTTTCATCCTTAACTCGTTGAGTAGGTACGCCAATAAACAAACGCCCACAAGGAACGTGTGTTGGTATACTGGTTTTGATAAAGCATGTTCGTTGTAGAAACGCATGGCAAAAAATCACTAGATTTGAAGAGTTGAAGCCCTTGCAGGATTATATGATACACAGGGTTTTGGATTTAGCCGACTTAAATAATTTGCCATTCGGATACTCAATATACATCGATCATGAAAAATATAATTTTGGCTGCATTTGCGCTCTTTTTACCAACAATATTGTGCCTGCAACAATTGCATGGTCAAGATGGGCCATCGACAAAAGTTGAGATTTCAAAAGGATCCAATAAGGATATCCAATACATAGATCTCATCCATTGCACACATACCGATTACGGTTATACCGACCACCCATATATTACCGAAGATCTTCAGCGAAGGTTTCTTGATATAGCAATTGATGCAGCAGCTGCCAGCAGCCACCTTCCAGTGGATGAGCGTTTTTACTGGACAGCAGAAGCTTTGGATATCGTGTGGCAATGGTGGGAAAAAGCAAGTCCGGAAAGAAGATCAGAATTAATTAAAGTGATCGAAAGCGGACAGGTGGATATTACTGCCCTTCCATTTAATGTTCATCCTTTTCTAAATGATCAGCAGTGGGAACAGGCTTTAAATTGGATACCGGAAGATCTGTGGAAGAAGTTTAACCCTAAAGTCGGTATACAACATGATGTCAATGGTTTTTCCCGCGCCGCTGCAATTAAGCTGGAAGAAAAGGGTATAAAATATATCTGGAATGGAATAAATACTTATTGGGGAGGTGCACCTTTCCCCCAGCCCTCAGGATTCTGGTGGATTCTGCCTGATAATAAAAGATTACTGGTCTGGCAATCCTACCCCTATTGGTTTGGTTACAACCTCTTTACCAAAAGAGACTGGAGACATGTACAAACCCAGGCAAATAACACACAATTCCGGACCCCGCGGATTGGGGATATTCTTCAGTCCGATGAAAAGTCCGTTCGCGAAGCTCATACCATTTGTCTGGAAAAGATTAAAAAAATGAGGGAAGAAGGATACCCGTATGACTTCATTGCGATCTCTATTACCAACCAATGGAGGATTGATAATGACGGGCCTTTCCCACCCCTGTCTGATTTCGTTAAAAAGTGGAATGAATTAAACCTTCAACCAAAACTCAGATTAACCACTGCGTCTGATGCGATGGCTCGAATAGAAAATCATGTTGGAGAGAGCCTCCCTGAATATAGTGGGGAATGGACCGATTGGTGGGCTTTTGGAGCTGCAGCCTCTCCTCGCGACCTTGCTGCTTCACGTGAGGCAGGCAGGTATGCGCAGGCAGCATTATCCCCTGTCTGGGGAAACACCAATGATAAAATTCTGAGAAAAGTAAATGAAATAGACCGGTCGCTCTGTAGGTATTATGAGCATACCTTTGCCTCAAACAAATCATCCTCAGACCCATATGGGTTTTTCAATTTGGGGC
>CAYXQX010000717.1:0-2204 GCA_964467485.1 uncultured Porphyromonadaceae bacterium
GACGGAAAATCTTCGTCCACAGTTATCCTTCCTTCACAGGGCACAAAAATATTGAAGTTTAAACTCCGGCCAGGCCCGGATGCAATGGATAAAACGAATCCAATAGCTGTCCAATATAATTGGGGAAGTAAGAAAAAAAGCACCATAACCATGATGGATATGCCCCGCGCAATCTCGGTTCATCAGTTATTGTACGGCCATGCACCCGCAGTCTCCTTTCCTGTTACCGTTCATAACTTTTCTACGGATACCGAATTTCCTGTCAAGCTACAGGTAGTCGAAAAGGATAAATCCAATGAAATCGTCTATGAAACAACCCGGATATGTTCTGCAGCTACAGGCAAATTTCAGGATATGTCGTTTGATCTGGAGCTTACACCCGGAAATTATAAGGTTAAAGTTTCTGCACTGGGGCTTGAGAATATTAGTCAGCTGGGTGTCGGAAAACCGGAAGGGAAGCCCTATGTGTATGAAGTTGACTTAAACGGAGATGGCCTTATGGAATACCGGATGGAAAATGACAGTGTTCAGATAACACTTTTAACCACCGGTGCCCGTGTAATTGAATATATCGTAAAAGGACGAAAAGATAATGTGCTGTTCAAAAAATGGCCCCAACAAGTCATTGATCATAAGCGCCCTTTCCGGAAGCAGGGATATTATCCATATGGCGGGTTTGAAGATTTTTTAGGCCAGGCCAGTATGGAAACCCACAAGGTATATGATGCCGTGATTGTAAAAAAAGAAGGTGATCATGTGAGGGTACAAATGACAACTGACTATTTTGGCAACAAACTGGAAAAAACCTTCACTTTGTACGGGAATTCACCCTTGTTGGAAATCAGGTTTGCTCTTACCTTCCGCAATCCTGAAGCAAACGTAATAGGTCCCCAGCCCATTCTTGAACTTGGAAAGACTCACGGGACCGAGGATGTGTTCATCGCGCCCGGGTTAAACGGCTTGGAAGAATACAGGATGAAACCGGAAAAATATTGGGGAAGGGTAATTCAACTGAAAGAGGGATGGAATGCTGGTTATGATACGAAAGAAGACATTACATTCGTGGGTGCCTTTCCTGTGACCGAACCTTTATTCCTGCATTTGTGGATGAACCATCCGAGCAATAAGGACGCCCATCAATATTATGCTGAATACCAGCCATGGGTGCCTATATATCAAAAGAGCACCATGTACTTTTCATATTATCTATGGGGAGCTGGCGGTCATTGGGAAGATGGAGTAAGCGCATTAAGAAAGAGGAATTTGATAACTACTCGTTAAGCTCCTGGCATTGTAAAACCTATTTGTTTTTATATCGGGAAAATGTACAAAAAGAAAGAATGAATAATGAAAAAACAAAAATTATTACATTGGAACCTGCATATCTATATGTTATTATTTATAATCGCTTCTTCCATACCAGTTAGTTTGAAGGGCGCTATAAAATCAGCTGGTGACAAGGATTTGAAAATAGAAAAAATTGAATTGGGATATCCCAGCCCGGCTATCCCTTTTTACCACTTTAAAGCTGAATTAGAATTGCCCCGGTCTTCAATCATTCAGGTTGAAGCAACTGTTAATGGCAAAGTGCTTCGTGCGACTGATCTGCACAGAGCGGACGATATAAATGATCTGAGCAGGCCTCCGCTGACGAATCGGCCACCATCAGGATATGGTTTATCGCAGGACGCTACTTTATATAAGAATCCACATGTCATAGGCTGGATGAAATGGCAGCCTGGTATGAGCTACGATATTAAACTTACTGTTCGAATGAAAAATACAGCTCATCCTTCGGAAGATGATATTTTCCTGTCAACAACCAGGACGATCAAGGCACCGGAAGAAGTCCCTGTTTTTGATGTGGCCTGGAAAAACTACAAGGCCGTTGTACTCAGCGAAACCGCTGGAATAAATCGAGAAAACGAACCAGTAGAAGTCCTCCTCCCCTTCTATCCCGATGAAGCACAACATCTTAAGCGTGAAATTCGCGTCGTAGCTGTCGATCCTGAAACCTATTCTTTAACTGAAGTACCCAGCCAGGTTTACGAAATTCAGAAAATTATGGATGAGGACGATCTGGCACCTGATGAAAACGGAATACCCACCCGAAAGACTCCGCTCTGGTTACCCACCATCACTGCCCGTGTGGCCTTCCTTGCCGATGTAAGTGCCAGATCCAGTCGGGTATTTTTAATTTATTA
>CAYXQX010000718.1:0-2202 GCA_964467485.1 uncultured Porphyromonadaceae bacterium
TCACTCATTATTTATAATCTTATTCCAAATCCAATAATCATTATAGGAATGGTAATTGCTATATTATCAGTATATTTGATAGTTGACTAGCTAAAATGCGCAAATAAAATAGCTCTATATAAGTTTAGTAAATATTGACATATGAAACAATACTTGTTTATAATTAGCTTCTTTTCGATCGCTTTAATTTCATGTATTTCAAAAAATGACAAATCTAAATTTGCGTTCATAAATACGGATCAGGGCATTGAATTGTTAGAAAATGGCGAGCCGGTCTACTTTTACCAAAAATTACCAAAATCGGTATCAGGAGAATATATTTGCAATAATTATATTCATCCGCTATATACCCTTAAAGGCGATACTCTCACAGAAGAATTTCCGGCAGATCACCCCTTTCATCGGGGTATTTTTTGGGCCTGGCACCAAATTAATATAGGAGATAAAACTATCGTCGACAGCTGGATAATGGAGAATATTGAATTCGAGTTATCAGAATTTAAAACAATTACTAATGCTAATTCAGGTCAACTTAAATTAAGTGTCAATTGGAAGTCAGCATTATATGAAAATCATACTCCATTTATAAGAGAAAATACCACAATTACGGTTTATCCATTGAAGGATGATATACGAAAAATAGAGTTTGTTATTTCATTACAAGCCTTGGTGCCAGATGTTGAAATTGGAGGGGCTGATAATGAAAAAGGCTATGGTGGGCTATGTACCAGGTTAAGACTCCCTGAAGATATAATCTTCACATCGGATCAGGGCCCTGTTATTCCACAAAACTTACAAATTATTGCTGGCTCATGGATGGATTTTTCCGGTTCTTTTGGGACTGATGATGAGCCTAGCGGAATGGCAATTTTATGTCATCCCGAAACACCAAATTATCCTGCACCATGGATTCTAAGAAAGCAAAAAAGCACGCAGAATATTGTATTCCCTGGAAGGGAACGGATAAAAGTTCCGATGGATAAAACTATTAATCTATGTTATCAATTAATTATCCATGATGGTAATAGTAATAGCATAGCACTCTCCAAACTGCAATCTGAATATGCTGAAACAAGTATAATAGAATAAAAGAGACAGAGAAAAATAAAGAATAGCTAACAAAGTTACAGAACATTATCAAGTGATCTTGAAACTATATTATCACAAGGAATAAGGTGGGGGCATGAGTTCCGATGAGTATTCATATTAAGCGACAAACTAATCCATCCTGCTTTAAGAGAGTTCCGATAGCTATCAGTAAGGCAAATGTGAAACCAAACATATAAATTTTAGACATATGAAGAAAAATAGAAATACTCTGGCAAATCTTAGCCTCAATCGGAATTTGTCCTTATCAATAGCACTTCTTCCGGTTCTGCTGTTAAATTCCTGTGAGAATAAGCCCGAACCCACAAGCCAGCCAAATATTGTCATTATTTTTTGTGATGACCTTGGCTATGGAGATCTTGGTACATTTGGTCATCCGAGTATCCTTACTCCGAATCTCGACAAAATGGCCGAGGAGGGACAAAAGTGGACGAATTTTTATGTAGGAGCCAGTGTTTGTACGCCTAGCAGAGCTGCACTTATAACTGGAAGACTACCCATTCGTAATGGAATGTGTGGGAACCGCCGGGTTTTGTTTCCCAATTCTGTTGGAGGATTACAGGATAGTGAGATTACTATTGCTGAAGCACTGAAAAGCAGTGGTTATGGTACAGCTTGCGTAGGAAAGTGGCATCTTGGACATCTGCCTGAGTACCTACCCACGAATCATGGCTTTGATTCATATTTTGGTATTCCGTACAGTAATGATATGGATGGAGTAAAGATTACTAATGATATTGAAGATCCAGAATATTTGAATTATAATGTACCATTGATGCGAGATGAAACTATCATCGAGCGCCCTGCTGTCCAGACTACTATTACTAAACGATATACAGAGGAATCTGTCAAATTTATTAAAGAAAATAAAAATCATCCATTTTTTCTCTATCTCGCACACAATCTTCCTCATATTCCACTTTTTACTTCTGAAGATTTTAAGGATACAAGTCTACGCGGACTTTATGGAGATGTCGTTGAGGAAATTGACTGGAGTGTTGGACAGATTCTCGAAACCTTGCGTTCAGAAGGTCTTGCAGAGAATACAATGGTAGTCTTTACTTCAGATAATGGTCCATGGCTGAAATATAAACA
>CAYXQX010000719.1:0-245 GCA_964467485.1 uncultured Porphyromonadaceae bacterium
CCCGGGCTCATGTCCCTGGCAGGTTAATGTTTATTCTTTTGATGTTGCGGCCAGCAATAATAATATTATTTATGCCGGTACAGAAACGGGTTATGTAAATATATCTACTGATAATGGTATGAGCTGGCAGATATCCGGACAGAATTATCCTTTTGGCGGCGGTGTTACAGCTATTGCTATTCATCCGGAGAATCCAGATATTGCTTATGTTTCAGCAGGAAAGAATATCCATAAAACTACTGATG
>CAYXQX010000719.1:255-2191 GCA_964467485.1 uncultured Porphyromonadaceae bacterium
AAATATACAAAAAAATACACAACAAGACAAAAAAACGAAAACAATACTGGAAAGTGACGATAGATTCGGAGCCATGCGACTCATTATCGATTACAGTAGGCCCGATAAACTTATCGCAGCTGCTTCTGAGGGATTATTCATTAGCACTGATGGTGGTGTTCAATGGGAAAGAAGGTGGACTAAAGCTACCTGGGATGTTGAGATCATGCCTGATAATAGTGATGTTATTTACGGTATATGTTCAGCAACGGGAAATGAGTTCAGTTTAGCCATATCCACAGATGGTGGAATCACTTTTGCTTCGGATGAGAATTTTCCCGCAGATCACACTAACCATAGTGGAGGACTCCTGGCGGTGACTCCAGCTAACCCTGATATTATTTTTGTGACGATGTTGGTGGCAGAGGGTGGTGATCAGTATGCATACATCTACAAAGGCACACATGATGCAGGGGCCTGGACGTGGCAATTGACCAAAAAGGGAGAGCCAAGGTCGACTGCAGGATTGGGTGGCTTCTCCACCGGGCAGGGTTATTTTGATTACGTATTGGCTGTTTCTCCTGTAAATGAGGATATAGTATTTTGGGGAACATGCACCTTGTTCAAGTCTACAGACGGAGGCTTTAACTTTTCTAAAGTTGGAGGATATGGAGGTAATTTTAGTATACATCCTGATATCCAAGACATAAAAATGCTTCCCAATGGTAAAACCTGGGTTGCCACTGATGGTGGGATGAATTTCTCCTCAGATGATTTTGTGGCCTCATCAAATTACACTGTCCATGTTGATGGGCTTATAGGATCAGATATGTGGGGCTTTGACCAGGGCTGGAACGAAGATGTTGTTGTTGGTGGAAGGTACCATAATGGTAATACTGCAATGGCCGATTTCTATAATGATAAGGCTCTGCGTATGGGTGGAGCAGAGGCTCCAACCGGTTGGGTGATAAAAGGGAGAAGTCGTCATGTAGCTTTTTCTGATCTTGGCAGTGGCTGGATCTTACCCAGGACAGCTGAGGATAAGCCTGAAGGACGTTTCATTTTTAGTAAGCATCCTAACATGGTAGAGTATGGTGGTAGGAGAGGGAATATTGTGGCTCATCCAAATTATTATGGTGTGATATTCCTGGGTGAAGGAAACAGCATCTGGAAATGCTCAGATATGGGAGTTAGTTTCGAAAGTATCTTTACTTTTTCCGGTCAGGTTCGTTACTTACAGATTAGTTTTAGTCATCCTGATATTATGTACGCGGATGTAGTAGGCAGAGGATTATATAAAAGTGAAGATGGTGGCTATACCTGGTCATTGAAAACTTCGCTGACGAGGAGTCCAAACGGGACCTCCAGCTGGAAAGGGAAACTGTTTTTTGCCATATCACCTTATGATGGAAACAAGATATATGCCTGTTTATCAAATGGAACCTGGTCGTCAGATATCGGAAAAGTATTTATGTCGGATGATGGAGGTGATACCTGGACAAACTGGACAGGCTCAATCAGGGAATATACCAAAAATGTTGTTGTTCAGCCTACTGAAGAGGGTAAGGACCTTCTCTATTTGTTTACTAATGCCAAGAATGGCAAGTCTGCTAAGGTTTATTACCGAACAGAGAAGATGGATGATTGGGCAGATTTTAACAGGGATTACCCGGCCAGTATGGATGTTAACCTTGCTCTGGCTTTTTTTAGAGACAGCAAAATGAGGGTTGGCGGTAATGGAGGTGTTTGGGAATCTCCTTTACAAGAACCAAATTTCAAGCCCATCATCAACCAATGGGTAGAGAGGCCTAATTTCAACTGCATGATGGATACCATTCAATTTGATGATCACTCCATTCTTAACCATGAGGGAGCATCCTGGGAATGGATCATCAGTCCGGAACCTACATTTATAAGTGATGTTAACATCAGGAATCCAAAAGTTGTTTTAGGAGCT
>CAYXQX010000720.1:0-2176 GCA_964467485.1 uncultured Porphyromonadaceae bacterium
GGTCTTTTCAGCTGTCTCCATATTCTCTGCGTAATAGGAATCTCCACAAATAATTGTCGCTATGATTTCCATATCATCTTTTAACGCTGCGGCAAATGCCATTCCAGGACCAACTACTCCGTCTCTCATTTCCGGTGGGATGTTCGCTTTCTCTTCGCCTCCGATGCCGGCAAAAAACTGATTTATGATTGTCACCCAAAAAGTAAGATTACAGGGTAATCCAATCTTTTAAAATTATGAAAATTTCAGTAAACTATGATTCTTTGAACATTTTAGGAATGTGTTTATCTATGGGGATGAAATCTCTTCGTTTATCCCCATATCATCCTATATTTATTGACTATTTGCTAATCTTTTGCAATTCAACGCCCCGAGTTTTAATCCAAACCAGATTTTAGAGCGCACTAATCCTCTAATGGGCATATGGTTCAAACCATAACTTCGCTTCAAGGCTGAATTAGTGCCTTCAATACCAGCTCTCTTATTTGCAATCTTTACGTAGCTTTTATTCTTCATCTTTGCTGCTTGTTTTTGTGTACTTAGTGTTTTTTCTGAAACTTGTAGCAAGTTTGACTTTCTCTGTCGCTTGATCGGACAGTCATTTTCAAAGGGACAACCGGTGCAATTTGTATTATTAAAGCGTGCTTTGTACTCTCCATTTTTAAAAAAGCTACTTATTGGTTTATTACCTGCAGGGCATTTATTCACCACTTTTTTATACTCATCAATATCAAAACCAAGATAGTTTTTCTTTCCAATACTTCGTCCAACTAATGCTGTCGGAATAAGCTCCACATGAATTGTTTCAGCTAGTTGTTTATTATCAAATGAATAGTAGCCACCATCTACAATAAGGTTGATATCATCCTCTTGTCCTTCCATAGAAACAAGAATTTCTTTTGCATAGGCTTGATCACTGTGGATATTTGGTTGCAAATCATAGTCAGTTATAATTGCTTTTCCCTCGTCGATGGTTTCAACTATATTCCCTGTATATCCGGTATAGTTCTTTCCTGACTTATTTCGATAGGTTGCATCAGGATCTGTTGGATTTTGAAGACTTGTTGATAAAATTTTATTATTGTCCTTAATAGTAACTTTACCATCTATAATCTTGGTTTGGTCGTCAAACATACGAATGAATAATCGATAGTCTTGTGTATCTGTAATTATTTTATATGCTTTGCATAACTCCTTTAGTTTGACGGCATCATACACAAGCACAGTCATTTTTTTATCAATGCTTTGTTCTTTGCAACGATATATAGTATCATTTCGATGACCCTTCTCTAGGTAAAGTTTAAAATGGTCATCTAATATATCAGGTACTATTTTATGGATTTTTTTGATTAAGCGCTCAATACAATTGAAGATGATCTCCAACCGTGTTAACCGACGGCAGGAAGAGCTGATCATTGTTGAATCCATTCGTAGGGTATGATCAACCATCTTCGAGAGTTTAACAAAGCGGCTACCAAGGCTTGTGACTTCTCTATGTACAAGGTCAACACCCGTTTTTTCAAAGTGATTATATAAGAGACATCTGAAATTCGATAGCGTATTTTTTGAGATAGGTTGTTCCTCAAAACTATCTGTGTGAAGTGCTAGTTGAAACCTGGTATCATAAAGTATAGACTCAAATGCTTCTTGATCTGAAAGAGAAAACATTTCTTTAATTAAAAGAAGACCAAAAACAACATTAACAGGATTAGAAGGTCTAGTAGCGGTGTTTTCACTATACAAAACCGAAAAATTCTTCTCATTGATATTCGGAAAAATATCTTTATTAAAGCATTCAGCCCATGTTTTGTGTATAATCTTAGTTTCTCGTTTGGTTAGACCTAACAGTGAACTCTTTAAGGATAATTGTTGAGAATCATTTGTTCTAAATGCCATAAAAGTTGTCCCCTTTGATATAAATTCGTTACTTATATTATACCATAAAAGTCAGTAAACATGCGGGTTTAGGACGTTCTATTCATGATTAATTCAGCATTAATTCAGTGCCATAATAAGGCTGAGTAAGATTACTTTAAAAATCCGATTCCAATGGTATTAGATACTTTCTGGGTGACAATCATATATTTGACCCAGATGGGCAACTTGTTAAAAGTTTTACTATGTATAAAGATTATAGTATTATTACATCTTACCAAGGTGGCGGTATTGACTTTGA
>CAYXQX010000721.1:0-2167 GCA_964467485.1 uncultured Porphyromonadaceae bacterium
AACCTGGTTTGGAGTCTCCCGCAGGGTTTCAACACCCACCTTAACAGGGTTTTCGGTTTTCTTATAGAGGCTCTGCCCCTTGATGATATTGATCACCAGGCTTCGGAGCAGGCTGGGATCCCCGATAAGGAGCTGGCTGATCTGTCCCGAGTATTCTATGCTCACACCACCATAGGAGGAGTTTCCGGAGGAGATGATCTCCACCGCTTCATCCATTACCCGTGATATGTTAAAGGAAATAATACTTTTTTTGTAATCGACGATTCCTGGTGATGCAATTTCAACGATGTTATTTACATCGTCAATAAGATCGTTGGTGGAGGCTTTGAGGGTCTCCATCAGCTCTTTCTGCTGGGAAGTAAGGCGGCTGTCGTTTACCAGGTTGTTGATCAGGGTAATGTTACTCAGCGAAGTCCGAAGCTTATAGGAAAGTTTTGATATGAACTCGTCCCGTTCAACCACCTGGTCCTTGAATTCGCTTCTTGAATCCTTCAGGTCGTGTACCAGCTGCCGGTTGGAGTGCTCTATATACTGGCTGAGAAAGAGGATCATGATAAAGATGACTGAGAAGATTACCATATCAAAAAACTCCAGGTGAACGAATGTTTTGATGCCTGGAATACTGTTGAAGACCAGAATGGAAACTCCCAGGCCGATGGAGACAAGGAGGCCGTATTTCCCGTTTACGCTGACTGCCGCAAGGGGGAACAGCAGATAAAATGCGAGAACCAGTGATGAATCAACCCTGAAATCTATAAAGAAAGCCGAGAGGAATAGCAGGCCAAGGACAGAGAGTCCAAGCAGGCTTTTGAGACCCGGTTTCAGGTTTACCGGAACCAGGAAAAAGATCAGGAGTGTTCCGCTCAGGATACCAGCATCCCTTATGATTAGCAGCGGTTTACCGCTTATCGCTGCAGACAGCATTGAGATGAACAGCAGGGTAAGCAAGATCAGGTAGAAGAAGTTGATCCTCTTGACCCTGTTCAGTTTTCCCTGATCCATGGTATCATCGATACCGTAGGATATAATCTTGTTCAGAAACTTGACTAACATATGAATTTCCAATGGCTTTCACTGACAAAGAAAGAGAAAAATAGACAATCAGGGATAATATTGGCTTTATTTTTGTACCATAAACTTATATAAGTTAGTAATTTTGCCTCTAAGTGATGTATAAGATGAGACCATTATCGGTATTGGCTATTTTATTGTGGCTATCTTCATGGGCAGTAGCCCAGACAGAGCTTCCTGATGGTATGGTCCGCTATGCAACGGGATATGAGTTTGCCGATGGGATCTACCCCAATTTTGAGATGGTCAAAAAGGGACATCCCATTCCTTCGGCCAGGGTCGTTAGCGATGTGGATCTTTTCGACCGTGAATTCTACGAGAAAATCACCGCCAATAAGGAAATTGTGATTTATGATGACAACGGTGTGAAGCAGGTGATAAAAACAAGTAAGATATGGGGGTATGGCCGCAACGGAGTTCTTTATATCAACGTGGCTTCCTCTTTTCACCGGATCAGCCTGGTGGGCAGTATCTCACATTTTGTTGCTTCCATTACCACCTACAACCCAAATTATTACGATCCTTACAGTTACAACCCCTACTATTCAAACTCCTACAACAGGGGACGATATAATTCTCCCCAATCAAACTACTCAAGCACCGATCTCAGGCAATACCTGCTTGATTTTGATACAGGAGAGATCATGGAATACGACAGTGAAAGTGTGGAGGTGATGTTGATGAAGGACCCGGAACTTGCCGATGAATACCTGTCATTGAGGAGCCGAAAGAGAAAACAGATGAAGTTTGTATTTATCCGCAGGTACAATGAGAAACACCCACTCTATTTCCCTGCCAGGTAGAATGTCCAATAAACATATGGAAAAATTATGAAACAGATTATTGCCTGCCTATTAGTGATGCTACCATTGCTACAGCTGAAGGCGCAGAGGGAGTATCTTCCCACATCAGGAGACCTGAACAAGTTCAAGACCACAAAGACCTATGTGGTACTCGATGATAATCTCATGGCGGATTATAATTTTGAAATACGCGATGCGGTGGAGAAATTCTGGACCATCACTGATTATGAGTTTCTGAATTACGACGATTTTGCAGATAAGAGTCTGGATGCCAACGCGTCCTTTCTCTATGT
>CAYXQX010000722.1:0-2165 GCA_964467485.1 uncultured Porphyromonadaceae bacterium
TGAGTTAGACGCAACCCTAAAGGTCATCTTAAAAGAGCCTTCATCTACAAAATCAAGCAATTCAAGGTTTTGGTTTTCGAAAATATCAGCTGCAAGTTCAGTAGCGTTAATGGAGTTTTGAGACAATGTGATCCCCTTTTAAAAGTGATTGTTTAGCTCGTTCGTAAAGATATTCTTGTAGCGGGACATTTTGATGTGCCCTGTATGATATTTTTATTTCGTTTCCTGAAATAAAGCAAATCCCAGCAGATCTTCGTGAAAACTCTGCTAGATATTTCGCCGCAATTTCTGCTACTTGTTCGGGTACTAAGATATACGAGTACTGGGCAAAACTTGTGTTTCGATAGGCTTGATGTAGTGCTTCTCTCCACTTTTTCAACTTTGCTTCAAAGGCAACCAATTCGTTATTGCCATCTAACAAAATGATGTCAGTGCCCCCTCTAGAATAATTAAATTCGGTCTGATAGATAGCCTGCCCTTTCTGAGAAAAAAGAGACGCTGGTAATATTGCTATAAAATTTCTAACTAAATCTCGCTCCAGACTATACATTAGAAATTTCTCCGATTTTTTATAAATTTGTCAAACGGGTATCCTATATTATATAGGAAAAAGTGATAAATATCGAATTGACTTCTCCGCACGGGAATGAAATCAAATGGCGGAAGCCGCCTCAAGTCGGTTGTGGCTTTGGGGAGGGCGAGTCCGATTGAGGGAGGATTTTCTTTTTTCTACTCTCTGTTTTCTTAAAAATGTAACTTCATCCCTTCGTGCGTTGCTCGAAATCCAAGAGATTCATAAAATTTGATCGCTGAGGGTCTTTTCTTGTTCGTTGTCAATTGAAACATGTGGCAGCCTTTTTCTTTTGCACGTCCAATTGCCCATTCCAACATTTGCTTCCCAATACCTTGATTTCTATATTTTTTCTTAACTCTTACCACTTCTATTTGCGTTCTCCAGCCACCTTGATAAGTGAGATTTGGGATGAATGTGATTTGCAATACCCCGGCAATCTCAGTCTCTACGATCGCTACGATCAGCTCATTATTAGGACCATCATTGATTGCATTAAAAGCTTTGAGATACGATTCTGGAAGTTCTGCTCCAATTTTTTCGCGTTTAGACCCTAATGGATCATTTAACAACATATGAACGATTGTTGAAAGGTCGGCGATATTTGCATTTCTGAATGATATTGATCGATTAGGCATATTTTTCACTTGGATGATTAACGGGGAGACGGAAAATTTCCGTATAAGGTTATATAAGCTATGGTGTTTATTATAGCCGACTCAAGTCGGCTGTGGCTTTGGGGAGAGATTTATACACTTCAAAAGCTGATGTAAGAAAAACTTAACATTGACGCGCTGATATTGTATACTGTGTAAGAAACACCTTACATAAGGAGTAAAAAATGATGACACAAACAGAAATTAGAGCGCGTTATGGATTAGGAACCTGAGGGCTTGCAACAGCGGCGTTCAGCTTGGTTTTCTTCCTGCGCGGAGGTGCAGCCACCTACGCAGATGACTCGATTCGCATCTTTTCCGCTGTGATAATCTTGGGCACAGGATTCATAGCTCACCTCATCATGATCTACCGAATCAGAGAAAAATCAAATGGCAAAGTCCTAATCAGAGATGAACGAGATTTGGAGATTTCCCTCCAGGCAAATGAGATCGCTTTGGTTGCGGTACTGGTTTTTGTTTTTTCCATTTGCATCAGCTTATTCCTCGCTTATGAAAATGCTGGTAGCCTACCCATTGGCTGGATGTGGTTCCTGGCATATATCACTGCTTGCTTCGGGCTGCTCGCACAGTCTATCGCGACATTGATCGTGCATGGAAAGATGAGTGGCAATGGCTAAAGGGAAGATTAATAATATCCGTCAACTGCGCTCAGAGCAGAACGAAATGACTCAACAGCAGTTGGCGGATATATGCAACTGCACTCGGCAGACGATCATTGCCCTTGAGCAGGAAAGATATGTGCCTTCCTTGATCCTGGCGATCAAGATTTCCAAAGTCTTTGGCAAAAGAGTGGATGATGTCTTTCAGCTACAGGATAACGGGGCAGAGCAGTAACCATCAGAGAGAATTAAGCGAAAAAACGGCTTCACGGCCGTTTTTTATTTTGTCTAATCGTTATCCCCAGTTATTGTTTTCAC
>CAYXQX010000723.1:0-2162 GCA_964467485.1 uncultured Porphyromonadaceae bacterium
CCATAGGCGTACTAAATCAACTTGGATCAGATCTACAGATCAGTATAATCCAAAAACGACCAGCCTTTTACAGAATGGATGTCCACCTCGATCAGGGACGAATAACCCAAGGATTCGATGGTGAATATGGATGGTTGCTAAACCCATTTATCTCTACCGACACGGTCTCTATTACGGGACCTGAATTAGGTCAATTATTTGAGAGTGCAAACTTCGATGGAGTATTAGTTGATTATAGTAACCTGGGATACAAAATTAGCTACGAGGCTGCAGGTGTGTGGAAAAGCCATCCTGTTCACATCCTTAAACTTAGCAAAGATTCCGGTACAACTCTGAGAATTTTTCTGGACGAAACATCTTTCTTAATATTGAAAACAGAGGCAAGCTACACTATTGATGGCTTACCACTCAATGCCCAATCAGAATTCTCGGATTACAGAAAAACAGGAGGAGTGAATTTTCCTTATAAAATAGTGAACATAAATGGCCAGTTCATGACTGAAATGAGGATCGACACCATCAGGATTAACGAAAAACTGGAAGATCTTCTATTCAAATGAAAGACCTAATCATCATTCATGGAATTGCGATTAAGTATTGATTTCAAGGGGGTTACGACTCGAACAAGAAAACTGCGAACATCAGTAATTATCTCAACCCGACCAGTCATTTCCTGAGTAAATTCAAGCTCCTGGTTATATGATGTATGAAGCCCATCGGGGAAACCAACTTCTACAAAATAATTCGATTCCTCAGGAACCATCGACATGGAATTAACTACTCCTGTCACCATTCCAAATTCCATATATGGATAACGGTCAAATCGAACAATTACTTCTTGCCCCTTCTCAACCTTTCCTGCACCCATGCTCGGAAGGATAACTTTTCCAATTATGGGTCCGGTTGACTCCTGTACAATTGCCAGAATGCGGCTATCTTGCTTTACTTCCTGATTGATGGACCAATATTTACTCAAACTGATCAAACCCTCTGCTGGTGAGATCAATAAATACTTTTGTTCCCAATCTGTGAGAGCTCCTAAAAATCTATCCTTGTTTTCGATAATTTTACCAACAGCATTCAACTTCTCCTCATTACCCTCAATCCTCAAATTATTTATCGATTGCGTGAGCTGAGCCTGTGATACCTTGTGAGATGCCATTTCCATTCTTACCTGTTCCAACTGACTTTTTTGAGCCAGGTAATTTCGATCTGATTCCTCCAGTTGCAAATCGCTTTTTATGCCATCTATGTTAAGCTCCTTATCTCTATTAAGTTGTTTTTCAGCAATCGCCAGTTCCTTTTCTTTATTAAGCCTCTGCGTATATAGTCTGTCGTAATACATTCTTTGCCCTTTGGCTTCTGCCTCTTTCCCTTCGATTTGAATGGCATATTTATCGAATCGAAGAAAATCCAACAATTCCTGCACCGATTTTTGCAATGCGGCAAACTCACCCTGCAAATTACCCAATTCAAGACCTTTAAGTTGGTAAATACTATTCAACCTGGCCATATCCGGATTTTCTATATTAATATCAAAGCCGGCCAACAAATCTCTAGTCCCTAACACCTGCTTATAGTCAGCACCACTTTCAAGAACCACTAAGAGCTCACCCGCCTCTACACTCCTGTTTTCCTCAGCGAAAAAATGTGTGATTTTTGCGGTAGTTCGTGCCACAAGATAAACAGGGGGGTTGTCGGTTGTCAATTGAATAGGAGAAACAATACGATCGGGGTACTTGAACCAAGCTGCAATTACTAAAAGAAGAATTATAACAATAGCAATTCCTGTCATACCCCGCCTGATAAGCCATGGCGGAACCTTACCCAGAATATCCTGGATCTCTTCACTTCTAAGCTCAATATTTTTTTCTTTGTCAGACATCTTTAGAGGCCTAGTTCTAACTGGTTCTTTACCAATTGGTAATATGATCCTTTAGAACGGATCAGTTCATCGTGCTTACCAGTCTCGATTATTTTTCCTTTATCAATTACAACAATTTGATCAGCATTCATTACGGTACTTAAACGATGTGCAATTATGGTTACAGTTTTGCCGCTGAAGTAATCCTGTAAATTATCAATGATTTTCTTTTCATTATTTGCATCAAGTGCGTTCGTTGCCTCATCAAAAAACAGTATTGATGGCTCCTTATAAACTG
>CAYXQX010000724.1:0-2162 GCA_964467485.1 uncultured Porphyromonadaceae bacterium
GTTGCAGGCTTGGGATTAAATGAAGGAGGATGAAATTGAAATGGCAAAAAAAGTCCTCACCGTCAATCAGGATAAAAAATTCCCTATTACATACAATTTTGAGGTTTCAGTTGGCTCCCCTGAAAGGAGTGGGGATTACTATTATGTTGACACGAAAATCATGGCAAAACCAAATGCCAATTACGAAGCCATAATAAACAATACCAAAGCATTACTGAACGAGATAGCCTATGAAGCAAGAGAATACTCTTATCTTTTGGACATGGGGCACAGTTCATCTTCAGGAAGCACTAACAAAATTCCCTATTCTGCCTGGGTGAATGTACAGCAAGAAGTAATTATAAAAAAGAACGGCAAGAAAAAAGTGAAAAAGAATTACCAAAGACTGGATCTTAATTTTCCTGAATATGAACCAAGACTCAGAGATGGCGATAATGATTACTTAATACGGGGAAGAGATCATAAATCGATTGAATTTCTAGGCAGCCTTGATTATGAGCTTGTAACGGCTATGACAAAGAAAAAATTCGAAAAGACAATTAGTCAGGATGATAAAAACAGATTAAATGATAATTCAATAAGGCTGGACAAGTATAATTCTACGTATGACATTTTTGATAAGAATTATACACCATATCTATTTATTATCCGTGAACCGAAAAAAATCACCGTATACAAATTTATAAACCCCGCTACCAACAAGGTTGTAGGCAGGTATTTTTCATTCCTCCTTGAAGCAATGCATTTTAAAACTGTAATATCCATGAACGGGGCGGATAACATGGAGATGATTGAGCCTGTCAACCGCCTGATTATGTATTCTTTTCAATCAAGATTAAAAACAACAACGCCGGATATTAATGCAAATTACATTGGATACGTCCTTGAAACCTTACCTCGTGTAGCCACATTTGACATTCGCGTTAAACTAAGCGCCGAGGATTTTCAAAAAATCACAAACATTGCCGTAGAGCCATCATATACAGGACGTACATTTTATGAGACGGAGGCTGAATAGCTTCCTGTAAAGCAACTACCGACGGAATATTCGGGACAGAACCGTTAGAAATACAGAAAAAAGCAGATTGAGAAGAATGGCAACTCCCAGAATCATGCTTAGCCGGGATACCAATCCAGTAAAAAATGATGTAATTCCGGAAGGGGAATCTGACAACCATAGGGTGGCAAAATGCAGGATAAAAAGAAAGAGTATCAAAAATCCAAAACCTTTTTTTGCTCCCCGAATATCTGCCTTGCTGAGTGTGATGTTGCTTCCTATGGCAAATACAAGGTAGAGAAACAAGAAGGATTTAAGGAATGAACCCGAAGTAAAAATCTCTTGGATCAGAGCCCATCCCCTATTGAAGATTAATCCTGCCTGACCTGAAGTCACTACATTCTCTTCTACCCCGCCGGCTTTAACATTAAATAAAAGAGTAGACAGAATATATAAAACCAATGATCCTATAATAACAGGGCCAATTCCAATAAAGAAGTTTCCGACATTCTGATATAGACTCTTTTTGTTGTATGTGTGGTTCACATATCCCAGGGCGCCATTCGGGGCACTGGAATCGAACAGCTTTATATCGGTGATTTTGTGATGAAAAATTATAGCAAACAGTGCATGGCCCAGTTCGTGTACAGGGACTCCAATCCTGGCAACGAAAAAATAATAAACCTTTCTTCCCATAATCCTGTATGCAAGTCGCTCATTATAGGAAGAGATAAAATTTTGAATAAAAGCAAGAAAGAGGGGAATCCCAAAGGCGAGGATAAAAGTCAACGCCGTAAATTGCACACTCTGCCATATGTAAAGTAAAAAATCGCTCATTTTTTTATAAGTAACATCCCGGCAGCTTTGAACACAATCTCTGAATTAATGCACCATCCCAATACGATATTTTTCATACAATATTTTTAGGTGTACAAAACCGGACTTTTGGTTTTTTCATTAAAATTAGAAAAATAATTGTAAAAGTAAACGCATGCCATAGTCTTTTTTAAGGCCAGAATCTGAGCAAACATTAAAATCTAGCTTTTTTAATGTCTGGTAGGTGTATGCTGCCCAGTTTTTGTTCCATTAACTATAAAGCAAGGAGGCTCAGTTCCAAATGCCGGTCAAGTAATTTATACTCCCCCGAGAGACAAAGCTGTAATTC
>CAYXQX010000725.1:0-2158 GCA_964467485.1 uncultured Porphyromonadaceae bacterium
GTTATAAAATCAAGATAATAGCTATCACTTGAGACCCATGTTTGTCCTGGTTTAATTCTTTTGCCGATAGGATCCCATACCGAGAGGGTGATAAACGATACATTTTCCTCGTTTTTTCTCTTGTTCCCCTTAAATGTTTTAAATGATTTTGCGAACTCACTATACGCTAATCCGCCTCCCACAATAGTGTGCCGTCGGTTATCATCCTTACTATCAACATAGCTTAACATAGCACCATTGTAAGCTGTTATTTCCCAGCTATTCTCAACAAAATTAGATTCGCTGCCAGCTCCACTGCGCAGTACTTTACAATCTTCCGGGCTTTGATCATGAAATAGTACTCCTCCACTAATGAGTTCCGCTTCTTTCACTCTTATTGTAAATTCAAAGGTGTTCCTAAGGCCCCAATTTAACACAACGAATTTTTTATCATGGTAAACTGTAACATCAATAAATCGATCAGGGTCGTAGCTCTCCTGTGGCATGTACCAAACGCGAATTTTTCTTCCCTCGCCGATTTGATCATTTACACTGCCCATGTCTTCAGCACGATAGATATAAGCAGGCAAAACCCATTCTGTTTCACCCGGATCAATTCTAAACCAGGCTTCCTGAATCATTTTCTGACCTGATAATTTGTCAATGCAATCATATCTGCCATCGCTCAGGTTAAAAGCAAGAGCCACGAAGTCATTTTCAATGGAAGCCTTATCCTTATTAATTATCACTTGTACATTTTCTCCAAAAAGGTTTAATCCTAATTGGGAGAAAAAAATGATTAGCAATAAAAACTTAAACTTCTTTTTCATGAATTAGTATAATATGTAAGCTCCAGTTATACTGGACAAAGTATTACCTCCTCACCCTTCTTAATATCAATCTTATAACAGCCATCCTCTAGCTCCTCAATATTAATCCCTCTCCCATTTGCTATTGTGAGTTTCTCAGGCAGGAATGATTTTAAAAAACAAGGCTCTCCAGCCAAACTCTTTATCCTGATAAAACTGGTTTTCCCATTCACCAGTTTAGCACTCACCAAAAATGCTCCTTCGGTTCTGAAGTTATTAAATTCAACATCTTTCCAAACATCAGGAAGAGCAGGAAATATCCTGATTTTATTTCCCCAGCTTTGGAGAAGCATATCCTGAACGCATGTATTATAACTCAAAGAGGTTTCTATGCATGGGGTAGCCAGATAGTAAATTCCATTTATCCCCAGAGTTTCATTTTTGTTTTCCCTGTATAAAATATAATTCATTCTCTTATGAGCCAGATTTCCTAATCCAACAGCGGCTGCCACCGGAGATGCTTGTGAAGCTCCCATCTTGGGAGCCCATTCAGGTTCATAATTTATTACTGATTTCCTCAGGAGATCAGTATCAGTATTCTCTAAATTATCCAGGTACAAAGGATATATCATCATGAGATATGACATATGACGATGGGCTGCCGGTGCTGACTCTTCACTACCAAGCATATAGCCTAATTCATCTCTTGGGAATTCTGTCAAGTTCCGGATGATGCTCTCCCACTCAGGTTTAAGTGGATCTGAGACATCAAGAATATCACATATTTCCAGCAGACGGGCACACCCCCATTTAAGCAAGGCCAGGTCAAAATTACTATCTCTGTATGTTCCTATTTCCGGAACATATGTTGGTGGCAGATGCAATTTTCCATCCTCTCCTTCATACAGAATATGCCTGTAGAGATTAACACTCCTGCGCAACAACGGAAACAAAGGATCTTTAAGAATCTCCTTGTCCATTGTATAGCGATAGTGAAACCATACATTATTCAATAACCAGGGCAAGCAACCAAGCAGATCCTTATACCTGCGATCTCCGTCTCTTTTACCCTTCATATCGAAGGCTGTGGCAAGATTCAAGAGGGCCGAATCCTCCTGCCATTCCTCAGGTACCACATTGTCAATTAGATTCTTCTTGTTCCGCTTCAGTGCATTTACAAGTGCCTCTCCAAGATGCAAACGGTTAGAGGAGTACACGGGAAAATGTACAGTCTGGGTATTGAAATCATGAGTACTATAGGGCCAGGGTCCTCCAGAGCTCCACATGCCCGTGGTATCAATGTACTGGGCATCCGGACGGGTACAGCAAGCCAGACGATATACATTATTCCAGTAGAACGATTCTCCCTT
>CAYXQX010000726.1:0-2155 GCA_964467485.1 uncultured Porphyromonadaceae bacterium
GTACACGTTTTTCATCTTCTTTTCTTGAAGTTCCTATAACTCCTAAGGTTAGTTTTTTCATTAGTTCCCCTTTGTTAATTTGGTTATGAAACAAATTAATGTCGGCCCGACTATCCGTAACTCAATGAGAAATTAATTGCTGGAGTGAGAGCTTATTATTTATGCAGCAAAATGGTGTAATGACTGATTGAAATCAAAAATGGTATAAACCAAATACAAAGATATACTAATTTTCTAAGAGATACTTGAATTAGAAAATTGGCAATAAAATGGTTAATGATATCAATATGGCTGCTGTTAGAAGTAACACCATATTTGTTTTTCGATTTTTCATAAAGCTAGAATTTAAGATTTCTAATTGAATTAGTTATTCCTAACCAGGCGCACAAAGTTTAAGATTCGTATGGCATCGCCTTGAGGACCATGGCCATTTTCGAATTCTGTTGGGTCTCCATCTTTGGGATCACTTCGCTGTGAGCCGGCGCCATGAACATCTATCCAGTTTGTTCCACCTTGTTGCTGAAAAGGATCGGTCATATTTCCCATGCTGCGACCAAAAGCGACATAGGCTCCCCATCCGCCTTCATTACCAGTCATCATGTTACTGTGAGTGGTGCTGCTCCAGTAGAAGGCATAGTCTTCGTTCCCGGCTTCATTGCTAATGGTAGTGCAGTTGAACAGTGGATCAATTGCAGCTGATGAGGAGCTAGCTGGAGACCTGGTATAATCAACTAAACTCTGCAGTTCTTTTGCATTGGGTAATCGCCAGTCGGAGTACCCGGCAAATTCTTTACCCTCAGCCAGGCTCAGTGCATCTTTCCAAATCATTCCTTCTCCACTATCGTCCTGCATCCACATCAAACCAGTAGCCTGATCTGAAATCGTACCATTGTCATTGTCAACAAAATCATTCACACCGTAAGTGGTATTACCACGAACCAGCAAATAGTTAAAAGCTTTATCTTCCCCTCTCATTTGTGTACCATATCCTTTGATCCGACCGTCGGCAAAGTTTACACCAAAAACAAGCTTCTCCACTTCCTGACTAACATACACACTAGTTGAGGCACATTGAACATCGATAAGGCGTTCTCCTGCGTCGGTATCACCGTATGCATATCCAAAATAATCGGTATTGACAAAAGGTATAAGTCCATCTGTTGAAGTGCTTTCATATCCACTTATATCACGACCGCTGAATATGATTAAGGAGTACTGTTCTTTTATGTTAGGCAGACGCCAATCGTTGTGACCACCGGTGGAAACCGTATCGATCATAACAAGGATCTCATCATACGAGAGCTTGTCGTCATAATTGATTACTCCATCTCCATTGTGATCTAGAGTGTTTTGCCACATCAGACCAGTTACATTATCCGTTACTGTTCCATCGCCATTGTCGGTATAAGATACTTGGTTACTTGAGTATTGAGCATCCTGACCGTAGTATTCCTCACCAACTCCAGGGGCAGAGATTTCTGTAATATTATTGAAGCAGGTAGTCTGATTGGTTCCCACTATTGGGAATCCACTTATATCCGGTAGGTTATCAACTGGCTCAACGATATCATCTTTTGTACAAGCAGCAAATCCTACAAATAGCAGTAATAGCATTAGAACGCTCAGCCTCTCAAATTTTATTATTATTGTTTTCATGGTGTTTTATTAAATTATTTTGATTCAAAAGTATTGGTTTGATTGCTTCATATGAAAAGGAATCAACGAAATGGGGGTTTTTCTCAATGGATTGCGGATTTAGGGAACTGTTATTCGTTATTTCGTTATTCCGTTATCCGGTTATCCGGTTATCCAGTTATCCGTTACGTAGATAAGTCAATTTGGGCATTTCTGAAAAATGAGCAGGGAAATGATTACGGCACGGATATACATTCATATAACGATGAAAGGTATTGATCAGATTCAAAATCCCTTATACAAATTGGCAATATGAGGTTAAAGTGCGGTAGTAGAAGTACAAAAATTTGTACCTTAGCATATACCTAGTAATCTTGAGTTTAAATGGAGATTAAACAGTTGGCTATATTGAATACAAATGAAAGTGGTTGTCTGGCGACTCGTTACCCAAGATAATGAGTCGTCCTGAAAGATGTAGCTGCAAATAAAAAGCGAATGAGTATTAGCATAAACTTAATTA
>CAYXQX010000727.1:0-2155 GCA_964467485.1 uncultured Porphyromonadaceae bacterium
CCCATCCAATCCCCTTTCACTAACCGGGGACTCTCTGAATAGGGGGACCGGGTACTGGTCTCCGCTTTCATCATTTATAATATATTTGAATTTATTATACATTTCGTTGGGATAAAGGCAAGCCCAGTAGACTATCCTGACAGTATTCTTGAACTGATATATGATGAAAAAACACAGAAACTTCTTGGAAATTGCGGCAAGAATTATAAACCCTAAAGATAAGATTCCGATGTCTCCTTTTATTTTATTAATCGGAATGCTGGTTCTGTTTCTCTCAGTTTTAGGTATACGAGATGTAATAATTACTCCGATGATGGTCTCGCTTACCGGTGATGTAACTATAAGGCTCTGGATTCCTGTAGTTTATTGGATAGGTATAGTTCTTTCTGTGGGTATGATACTGGCATACGTTAATAATAATCCTCCTAAAATAGATTTGGAAGATCTAATTGATGGAGGAATCTATTTATTCTTATCGCTTCCTTTCCTATATTTATTATTCACTCAGAGATTATTTCTAGATTTTTGGTTGGATGAATTGATATCAATAGTCAGGCATATTCGGCCGTCAGTGAGCGAGGCTGTCCTTTCCTATCCAGCTCCCAATAATCATATTTTTTCCAATTTAATATCTGCAATATATGTCCAGATAATTGGCAGACAGGAACTAATAGACATCCTGGAAAAACCCTTTTTATTGCGCTTACCCTATCTGCTGGCAGGATTGAGCACAATACTGGCAATTGGATTCGGAGCGAAAAAATTAATTAATAGGACTTCAGGTTACATCGCGGTAATCTTGCTGTGTACAACAATTCCATACTTGAATTTTGTGGTCCAGGTTCGGGGTTATTCATTTTCCATATTCTTCTTCTGCTTAATTATTCTCCTAGCTTTGAATTACAGAAAGAATCCAACAAGATGGAATGCAGCAGGGATCGTCATTTTTACTTGTTTGTTGATATACACAATCCCATCCAATATTTACGCAATAGCAGCAATAATGGCCTATTACTTTGTGGTAATAATCACAAAGTATTTCTCTAAAAGGCAAGTAATAAACACAAAGCAATTACGAGAATTGATCAATGAGGATTTAACTGTATTAGGCCTATTATTTGGTGGGATATTGCTTAGTTTTTTGTTTTACATTCCTCTGATAGACAAAATGGTAGGGGATTCCTATATGGAATCTTCCGGTTTGTTTAGTGGAAATGTCTTTCAAGGCACGTTTCAACAAACAATCCTCCATCTAATTTCCAATCGCTGGGCAATAATAGTCCCGGCAGTTATTGGAATAATCCTATATGCAGTTAAGTTTTCACAAAAAGAGAATCGTATTACTAACCACCTGTTGGGAATTGCGCTCTTTAGTATGATAATCCCATTTGTGGCGAGTTATTCTCGCGGAGATCAACCCTTTGAACGGATTTTTCTGGTTATACTTCCCGCGTTTGTTCTATTAATGTCTTTGGGTATTTCTGAAATATATACTTTGCTTCGTGATAAGTTATCTCATTTATCTATATCCCCAGGAGTCCTTGTAATAGTTGTTTTTCTCGTCTCAAATCTTGTTTTTTTTCATACATTTAATAACAATAAGGGACAAATTAAGCAAAATCTAGAAGACCAGCAATTCGATTACGTACAATATTCTGACAATCGAATGTGGGCTAGCCACTTTCTTGATTATTATCAAGTTCTTCCGCTTGTTAATGTTATTGAGGGAGCAAGTTCTCCAGGGAGCATTTTCCTCGACAATGACAATATTAGATATGGATGGGTTGTGGCTACTTATTTGGACGCTTCTGGTATTAATTTCAGGAATTATTCAGAGATTGATGATTTCGCAAAACAGGATTATATTATTGTTACATCTTATCCTGACAGCAGCATAACCAAAGCTCAAGACTCATATCCGGATTCTGAATGTGAATTATTATCTCCCGCATTGTCTATCTATCAGGCATGGAATTGTGTGGTAAATTCCGAATAACTGTTTTCCAAAATCCAGGGAGAATGATCGAAAAGAACGAGTAGTATTCACTAATAAATGCAGTCCAGGCGCCAAGGCGAGTTATTTATATATGAGATTCAATCTTAAGCTTTACTTGAAAACGATAAAGTTTGCTTTCTTTAAATCGGAAGGCACTCC
>CAYXQX010000728.1:0-2145 GCA_964467485.1 uncultured Porphyromonadaceae bacterium
TGCCATGATTCGAAAAGGATTTATAAAAATGAGATCCATAAAGGTAAAGAAGAACATGATTGTACAGAATGTCATAATCCTCACGGTGGGAATACTATGGGATATTTAATAGATTCTCAACCCGATTTGTGTTATAAATGCCATAGTGATTTTAATCAGGAATACGATTTTGTACATGGACCTGTTGCAACAGGATATTGCACCGCTTGTCACAATCAACATGAGGATAAATCGGAATATTTATTATTGGAAACAGGAAAGGCACTATGCTTCAATTGTCACGATTCTGACTGGGTTTATAAAAATAAGATGCACGAGGGGATTGAAGAATATAATTGTACAGATTGCCATAATCCCCATGGTAGTGATAACAGGTATTATTATTAGCTAAGAAATTGCATGATACAGGAAATAAAAAATATTGTTTTGATACTTTTGCTTCTACTCTTCTTGGGAGACAGCAAGGCTCAAAATGGGGATAGCTCGCCCGGTTTTTTCCATCATCGTTCTTTATCGGGTGAGATTAAACTCAAAGGTCTGTATCGGAGTCAGCAAAGTCTTTTTAATGAAGTGGAGAACGATCAGAAAAGTAATTATTATATTGGAGGATTGCGTTTGCATTCCAATTCTTATCTATGGGATCCTGATATATTTTTATTGGATGTAGAAGGTGAATTCAACCCGGAAACCCGTGGAGAAAAGTACCTGACGATACCCAACAGGTCTGAAGTGAGAACGCTGAATAAGTTAGGAATTAAAACTACCGTATTTAATAACAAAGCAGTAAGCCTGAATACATTCCTCAATTATCATCAGAGTTATTTTAACAGGGAACTCCTTACCGATGTGAAATCTAATAATCGATTATTGGGAGGTATACTGACTTCCAATAATAAATACTTACCACTATCTCTTTCTTTCAGACAAACAAAATGGGACCAAGAAGAGCTGCAATCCGGTCGGATTTTCAGTATGAATCAGAGTAATATTGAAACTAGAGCACGTAAAACTTTTGGGCAAAGTGACAAACATGAACTAGTCTATTCCCATGATGAATACAAATACCTGTATTCTGAATTGGATGAAGTTTTTAATAGGATTGACCGGGTGCGACTCTCAAATAATTTATATTTTGATAAGGGAAAGAACTATAATTTCAGTTCACTTATCTCGTACCACAACCAAGTTGGAAACAATGAATTTAGTAAAGTTGAATCACAGCAAAGGCTCTTATTTCACCTTCCCAAAAATTTCAGACTAACAGGCTCTTATAATTTCTTTAATCGACAAGATGTACTACAAACTACTATCCAGAATAGGGTTCGTGGGGACTTGCATCATAAACTTTTTTTAAGTTTAAAGAGCAATCTGTTTATAGACTATTCGAATTTAACCCGTACCATGGGGGGCAGTTCACAGGAATCTAATATCAAATCGGGGATAAACTTTAATTATACAAAGAAAATACCCTTAGGGCAGTTAAATCTATCCTACAGGTATTTAAGATTCAATCAGGAAGCAAGTAGTGAGATGGCAGTTTTGCAGATTCGTAACGAAGAGCATGTTTTGTCAGATGGGGAGATTGTTTTATTAAACAAAACATATATAGATCTACTTTCAATAGAAGTAAAAGATGAGACAGGAACAATTACATACCAGGCTGATTTTGATTATATAATTGTTGAGAGAAATGATTTTATTGAAATTCAGCGTGTTTTGGGTGGACTGATTGTGAATGATCAGATTATTTATGTCGATTACATTGCAACACCCCCGGGGTCTTATGAATATGATGCCAATAACAATACTTTCGCAGCCAGCATATTATTATACAAACGGATATTTGAAGTGTACTATCGAAGAGCAACTCAAGATTACACAAATATTTCACAAACAGATTTACTGACATTGAATTATTATAATCAGAATATAATTGGAGGCCGTATTGACCTTGGTTTTGCCCGTGGAGGAATAGAGCTGGATGATTATGAAAGTACAATTATTCCCTATCAAATGATGAGATATTATCTCAATATTAACAAACGAATTGGAACTAAATTTCTAATTTCCATGCAGGGAAATATCCGCGATTATATTATTATCGATGGCGAAACAGATCGAATGTATGCAAATCTATCAGGCAGA
>CAYXQX010000729.1:0-2140 GCA_964467485.1 uncultured Porphyromonadaceae bacterium
TATCTTCATTGTGTCATTTTTGCGAATGAGGTCTTGACAAAACGTGTCCCAAAAACTGATCCAAAAGTAATGTTAGGGGATTTTTGCACATCCCCTCAAAAAGGTTCAATCCAGAGTGGGGTTGCCAGGCGGTAGCTAAGACAGGATCATGCTGCACGAATTATTTACAGGAATTGTAGGTGATCGGTCACTCCAGGTCGGGATTCGCTGCTTTGCGTACGTTGGCCAAATCCACCCAAAATTCAGCGATACTAAGCTGCTGTTCGCGGGCATACTCGAGCAATAGATAACGCTGTTTATCCATATCTTGCCTATCGGTGCTGGTCCAAGTGTAACCCATGTCTTTTCGCGAGACGGCTTCTGTTACCAGACAGTCATATTTTCTACTATTTTTTCACTTGCTGATTGATATTATAATCGGTGCATTATGGGTGTTTTTGCATATCCCCCAAAAAGGTATCTTCCAGATTAGAACAACCCTATTTTTGCATCAATATTTGACGAGAAGGACTGGGGACGACGTTCCTGTAACACAGAATTCTAATTTCTTTCACTTGCCAAGCTTGTCAAGCCGCTCTTTGGCCTTATGAATGCGTTCTCGTAGTGTTGCCCTCTCGACTACATTGACTCGCTATCTCTTTGTCGCAATGTGCAGCAAGTATTGAACCTTGGCGAAAGTTATCATAAGCTTCATAAAACTGATTCTTGCGCCAATTTTGAAATATTGCGCTTCAAAACAGAGGATGAACAGCAGATTTGGAACGACTGTGGTCGTCTCATTGCCAATTGTATTATCTTCTATAATGCCTTGATCTTATCAAATGTTCTGCGTCGTCAAGCTGAAAAAGGGGCCTCCTTGGCAGCCGGATCGCTTGCATCGGTGTCTCAGGTGGCTTGGCAGCACATCAATTTCTATGGCCGTTATGAGTTTACTAAATCGTTCCAGCCGATTGACATCGATGCGATTGTACAGGTTTTGGTTTCCCGATCAGGATCGACGCCCTCAAATGAATAGCGCTGGAATATACCTTTTTGGGGACTTTGGAAAAATACCCTAATTGCAATCAAGTCTCTTATAGAAACGAATCGGGTTAATGCAACTCTTCGGGAAAATCCTGCCACCGCAGCTCTTCTATAGGAATCGCAATTTCAAATTTTGACCCAAGTCTGTCATAGCTTTCTAAATCTACTGGAGAGTCGGACCTGAAAATTACTTCTGTAATATCTATGGGTTGGCTCCTTTTGATTGGGAACCAGACACCACCTATTTTAGTGACACCTGGATAGATTTCTCCATCAACATTATCGCCGTCAATTGACGAAACCTATGAATACTCCCAAAGCTCGATTTGTTCTCCTCCTATTTGCAATGTACCTTCCATCAGGGGATAAACATTTACAGTTTTATCTCCATCATTCCTAACAATGAAAATTATTTCTCCTACAACGTCTGTGTCCCATTGAAAGGCTGAAAAATCTATGGGCATAACACTAGTCTTCCCCACAACAATTCGACCAATTTCTATTGTAATTGGACCACTTTCTTGATATCCGTCATAGTTGATAGCCCACAAATCATCAGTCGATGGTTGAGGTGTAGGTTCTGGCGTAGCGGTCGGAGGATTTGGCGTCGACGTTGAGCGGGGAGTGTTAGTTGGTGATATTTCTTCCCCTGGGGCATCTACTGAATTTTCTTCAGCGTCGTTAGATGAAAAGGAATCTGATATATCATTTTCGGCAGAGATAAAACCGGACATCACCACGTCAAGCAATTCATCGCTTGTTTCAGCGACATACCATGTGTCTTTTATTTTGACGAGGTCGATATTGAGGGTAACTTCTTTAAATGTTTCGTCAAATATCTTGATTTGCTCCTGAAATACAGTTGAGAATATCTCATCTTTTTCCTCTTCTGTCATTTCAACATCGTTAAAAGCCTGTTCAAACATTCTTACAAACAACTCACCTATTGTTGCTGTTAAAATTGGGCCACTATCCACATACTTGCAGTCTACAGTTACAACAGCGCTGTCCCCGTTTATTGTACTTTCAACTAATTTATAAGTTATCTTGCTGGCGGCAGATTTCATATAATCGAGAAGGAAACCAAAGGGATCATCTTGTTGTCCTTCGATTAAAG
>CAYXQX010000730.1:0-2134 GCA_964467485.1 uncultured Porphyromonadaceae bacterium
TCCATCCATCAATCCGGGGGTACCTCCGATTCCAACAAGCCCTCCCCAAGTTCTTTTACCAACCAACTTACCAGCACCTGTCTCTCTAAAGTAGAACGGCATCCAGTCACCACCCGAACCGGCAAATTCATTGATAATCATAACCTTTGGGCCAAAACTGGCTGCAAATGGAGTTTCATAATCAGGTCCTTCCCGTGGAGCCCAATAGTTCAATAAATCTTTGTTCAGATACTCAATAATATAATTGGCAACCTGTCCTCCTCCATTGAAGCGCTCATCTATAACCATACCCTCTTTGTCGGCTTGTGGGAAAAAGTACCTGTTGAAATAACTATAGCCACCACTTCCTGTATTAGGCAAATAAACATATCCCAGCTTGCCACCTGATAATTCTTCAACCTTTTTTCGGTTTCCCTCAACCCAATCACGGTTTCTCAAACTACTTTCACTGCTTACCGGAACAACTGTTATCTTTCTCCCATCAGCAGGCTTGGTTGTTGGAGAAACAAGTATTTCAACCTGCTTGCCACTAGTATTTTCAAATAACTCAAAAACATTGGTATTCTGATCCAAATCCAAACCATTAACAGACAGAATGTATTCTCCTTCATTAACATTAACTCCCGGCTCAGTTAATGGAGCTCTCAAATCAGGATTCCAGTTCAATCCACTATAGATCTTCTTTATTCTATACTTGTCATTTTCAATAGTATAATCTGCTCCAAGAAGTCCACCACCCACTCTTTTCACTCCTGATGGTGCCCCTCCGCGGACATATGAATGGCCAACACATAACTCACCTAGCATCTCCTGAAGTATGTAATTCAAATCACCCCTATCGGCAAGATCAGGCAAATATTCCTGATATCTCTTTAGATTTGCCTCCCAGTTAACACCATGCATTCCAGGATCATAGAAATAATCCCTGTTCAAACGCCATGCTTCCCTAAGCATTTGGGCCCATTCTTTTTGAGGATCAACTTTAATCTCAAATTTTGCTAAGTCGAGCTTTCCATCAGTCGTCTTTGGCTTTCCGCTTAAACTGGCTATTCCCCAGTTCTGACCCGCCCTATAAAGAAACTTCTTGGCATCAGCGGAAGGTATGAAAGTGCTAACACCCGACATGAATGTTTCTGATTTCCTGGTTTTAAAATCATACTTAACAATATTACTTCCTGATCTGTAAAAGAGCTTTCCCCCTTTAACCGACACCAGACCTGAATATGAACCTGCCCTTCCCGGTAATGCAATAATTCTTTGCGCTAATCCATCAAAGTCGATGACAATATCCTTTGCATCCTTTTCATCCTTTTCATCCTTTTCATCCTTCACATCTTTCTTCTCGCCTTTCTCACTTTTATCTTCATCCTTCTCTACACATTCTTCATCATCACTCTGTGGCTCGAAGGGCGATTTTAAATCCTTGCTTAACACAGCAATGTATATATTGTAAGTGACAGGATGATCATTCGAAGTCATATCCAACCCGCTTTTAGTCATCCCAGAATTTACACTTGCCCTGAAGAATAAATATTGTCCATCAGCATCAAATACAGGCCGAGAGGCATCACTCATACCATCAGACACCTGATGCTTGGTTTTATTTTCAAGGGAATAAACCCAGATCATTCCAAAACGATTATCCAGGCTCTTTGTATAGCTAACCCACTTACTATCTGGCGACCAGGATGGAGAACCTGCTCTTACATCAACTATAAGCAGCTTTTTACTCACCAGATCATAGAGATGAATATTCTTCCTTTTATCTGTAAAAACGATTTTCTCACTATTTGGCGACCAAATCATGGGATAAAAATAACTGGGATCAGGAAGCTTTACCTTCTTAATCTCATCCGTCCCAAATTGATCAGAAATATGCAGCTCATACTCACCATTCTCATCAGAAAAATAAGCAATATGCTTACCATCAGGAGACCAGGCAGGATATCTCTCCATTACTCCGGGAGTATTGGTAATATTCCTGATATCACCCTTTTCTGCCGGCACAGTAAGTATCTCACCATGAGCCTCAAACAACGCTCTCTTGCCGCTTGGGGAGACATGACTACTTATGATCTCCTTTGAAACAGTATTGAAATGAGTCCTGATATGAGCTTTATCATTAAGTACTTCT
>CAYXQX010000731.1:0-2132 GCA_964467485.1 uncultured Porphyromonadaceae bacterium
ACTTAGAATTTTTAAGATGTGAAAAACCGGGCAAACAATCACAACAAATTGATGCCGTTGTAACTGCATTAACGACAATGGGCGGTCATGTTGATAGCCAGACGGCTTTAAAAAATGCGGTCATAGTCGAATTGAATTGCTCCGAAGCAACAGCACGAAGGGCCATCGATGAAACTTTGAAAATGAAAAAAATAACCATTATTCCAAGTAAAGGAAAAGGACATCCAAACAGTTATAAGTTGCCGGATTAAGCTTATGTGTCAAGTGTGTCAAAAACGGTATGACTATGAAACAATCTTTAATAATATCAACAGGTTTTGAAGTGTGTCATTTGCATAGTGTGTCATGTGTCACTTACTATGCTGAAATCATTAGAAAATTTAGGTGTGTCAACCCTGTCTATAATATAGATAAATGACTGACATACCTACCTGTCAGTCTTTATCTATTTGGATTATATAGCGCGTCCTTTGGACAGGTAAAAAAACAAGTTTGGGTGTGCCGGGAAATCCGAGTTCCCCGGCGGGTGGTTGGTGGGAAACTTTAATCATGGATTTAACTGTTTCAGATATCGAAAAAGATATTGCAGAATTTAAGGAACGAATTGCAAAAGCAAAGGCAGAGCTTGCTGTATTACCGAGGGGATATCTTCTGTATAATCAGCATAAGCGCAGAGAAAAATAGCGGCGGGACCTAAAGGCTGAGATTAAACACGTTAACATCTTTATAGGCTATGCCATGGAAGGAATAGCAATTAGATAAGGGAATATTACAGCATAATGACAGCTAAACGAAATTTTATCGTTATCCAGCAATGGCCCAGGTTGATGGATCTTCCAACTGCCGCCGTTTATATCGGTATGGCTGAGAAAACCCTCCGAAACCGGATAAGCAGAAAAGCTGATGATCCTTTTGAGGTAAAACCCAAGAGACGCGGGCGTAAAGTCCTGTTTGATAAGGTTGATTTGGATAGGTATGCGGATAATCTAAAATCATGCTGAAAAATAGCCTGGAATGCCTGAAAGGGAAACACAGATATCTTATCCATGTGCCTATCTAAAAATTACGATAAAACAGTATGTTGCAAGATAGGCGTCAAGAAGAGGTCAAGAGATAAAGAATGGGGGATTCAAGCGGGTGGGGGGGACCACAGAAAAGGCTGATCCAGCGCACATTGATTGATGTTTATCATAGCAAAAACAGGGTTATTTTCCCGCTATTGTATTACAAAATTAGGGAATTTGATTTATGGCAACAATGCGACGATTAAAAAGTTTAGAAGACGTGCGGAGATATCTGGCAAACTTGATAAACCGGACGGAACAGGGGAAGGTGGACCCTAACCTTTCGGGAAAACTTGGTTATTTGGCTATCAATCTGGCCAAAATAATCGAAAGCGGCACAATTGAAAAGCGAATCGAAGCTCTTGAAAAAGAATTGGCTGCGAAGGCTGAAAACCCGAGGATAAGGAGGATATCCTAATGAATAAGTCAAAATTGGATGAAAAAATTAAAAAAATCGAACAGGTTGTTGCCGCTCAGTCCATTATTCCGCCACAAAAGGTTTTTAATTACATGAGTGGCGAAACGGTGGAAGGCGAGGCCGAGCGTCAGGAAGTTACTCGTCTTTTTTACGAGTGGGAGCAAAGGACATGCGAGCTACTCAGGGAAGGGTTGATAACCATAAATCAGTTATTGGACGTTATCCCAGAGCCATGGCGATCTAACTTTATTGATGCTCTTGTCCGGCAAACTGATCGAGAAAAATCCCTTAATAAAATAGAAAGGATCGGCGTTTAATTTACCGATGGATGATTTTTAATCTATGATACAGGCTACTTAGATCTTTGAAATTTCAATCAATGGTGAGATAACAACCAGCCTGAAGTCGGTTGTAATTCATGCAAGACCTATGGCCTCATTAATTGGGGTAATGCAACAGCGTGCCGCAGGAAACCTGCGTAGGTTTGCCATCCGGAAAATGGCATTTTTAAAATCATAAGCAATTCGAAAAATCACCTGTCAGGTCAGTTCTGATGTTCGATATCACAATACACTGAGCCTACTTTACAATATGAGATACATTGCAGATAGTACAACATTTTTAAGACCTCAAAAACGTGTCAGATTTAG
>CAYXQX010000732.1:0-2128 GCA_964467485.1 uncultured Porphyromonadaceae bacterium
TCGCTACGATAGAGGATAGTAGAAAAAGAATAATGGGAAAAGATAATGAAAAAATAATTCTTGGATTCAAGTTGCAAGTGCAACATCACTCAAGAGTTGAATCTAGCAAGGAAAATAGATCAGAAAGTAGGGGTTAGTTACCGATATAGCCAAAAAACGCTTTGATTTACCCGCTATGAGTAGGAAACCAGGGGTATTTTACTTGTGGCGACTGATAAACAGGCAGGAGAATTGGCAGGGCCGCTAATAAAAGGTCAAGTATTATTGCGAGCTCATTTCTTTTTATTGTTTATACTTGTTCTCTTGTTAATCGGACCATTAGATATGCGACAACGCGTTTTATTGAAATCATTTCTGATTCAAATAAAATCCTATTTTCAACCAGGAAGTCATCAAAATCGCTGCCTATGTATTTTTTGTTCATGTTCGTCCGCCGGTTGATTTTACGGTTGAGGATGCTATCTAAATAAATCTGAATGTTTTCCCGTGCGGACAAGGAAAAGTTCACTATCGGTCAGCTCGTAGATAAGCAGCCAATCCGGCTCTATATGACACTCACAAGTTCCTTTATATTGACCAGGTAATACATGATCCCGATATTCGGATTCCAGTGTTTCCCCTTCCGCTAATTTCCTAATTATCCCTTTGAATTCTTCAAACTTTTTGCCTCGCTTTTCCATTTATTTGACATCTTTCTTGAATTGAGAAGTACGATGAATCGTCCTCACTGGATACCAAGGTCGTCAAAGAGATCTTCTACAGTGTTAAAGCTTTCTATGTTGCTCCGAGATGTGGCAGTTTCTAAGGTTTCAGCAGTGAGGTCATTGGGAATTTTCACGATGAAGGGCAATCCTTGTTGAAGCTCTACTTGTTTATAGAACAGAGTTATTGCCTGAGAAGAAGTTAATCCCAATTCTCTAAAAACTCGCTCAGCCTGTTTCTTTATAGTAGGGTCAATTCTGGTTGAAATTGTAGTTGTTTTTGCCATAGTACTGCTTCCTTTGGTTGAGATGTGCTGCTTATGTATATACGCTGTAACACACCATATCCAAATTTCAACCTCATCTTACGCTTTAAAATCATAAACAATCGGCTGATTCGCTAGCTGGTACAACTGGTCACAGCTGCTGGCATTGATAAAGGTTGTTGCCCCGTTAGTCGTGGTTCCATAACCTTCATGAATGTGCCCGAAAATATGCACATCGGGTTTAATTCTCTTTCCAGCCTCCAGCAAATCCCGACAGCCGGCCGTCTCTCCTTGGGTTGCTAGATCACCAATGCCAAAAGGTGGACAGTGCGTTATCAAAACATCTATCCCCTCCGGGATCAGATCCCATTTGGCCCGGATCTCGGATCCCCGCTCCAGGCTGAAGGCCCTGTCGTAGAACCAGGGCTGCCAGGGACTGCCGTAGAATTTCACTCCGTTCAAGGTGACTTCCTGATCTTGTAGATAGATGCAGTGGGTCAGGATTTTCTCACAAGCTACTCTGTCACTTTCGAAACAGAAATCGTGGTTACCGGCGATGACGATCTTGTGAGGGTGGGGCAGTGCGCCTAGAAAGTCGTTGAACTCCCGCACTTCATCCAGTGTCCCGTGACGGGTCAGGTCGCCGGCGTGGACCAGGACATCTCCATTTGGAATTTTTAATGCCCCGTGCAGGCCGTGGGTGTCGCTAATGGCGATGATTTTCATATGGAGTTTATATAGAGATTTCTATGGTTGGATTAACCAAGTGATAATTGGTCCCAATGGGTAATTTGTCGATAGAAGTTATCGGCCAAACCGAAATTTTTTCTTGGACTGGATAGGCTTCCTTACCTGTGTAAATCACCCAGAGGTGTTCCAAATTCAATTCTTCTAGAGCGGTATACATTGAGGCAGTAATTTTGGGTGCCTCATTAAGTTTGACCTCAACGCCATAATTTTTCCCTTGATAAGAAAATAGCAAATCAATTTCTGCACCATTATGCGTAGCCCAGAAGTATGCCTGGTTGGGGCGAACATATTGAAGCACTTGCTCAATAGCAAAACCTTCCCAGGAAGCACCGATTTTGGGATGTCCGAATAAATTATTACGATCCGTGATTTCCAGAAGACTATGAAGTAATACGCTATAGAGGAAATAGA
>CAYXQX010000733.1:0-2121 GCA_964467485.1 uncultured Porphyromonadaceae bacterium
AGTTATGCCCCGATAAAAATCGGGATCAGCAAGCTGAAATTATGAGTTATGAATTTAGATTATAGGTAGCTATGGTTCGACAAATATGTTATTGCCTTTTCTTTATTTTGCTTTCTGGATGTTCCTTATGGAAATATCAGGCTGATTATGTTGAGACTAATCCTAGGGTTGATACAAAATCAAGGCTTATTGATTATCAGGATAAAAAAGTATATAGCTTTAATAATGGGGAGTTAAAGTTTGACAATCTCTTTGACGGTGCTCGTTTGAACAATTGTATTCAACTGAATGACAGCACTTTTGAGATAGCTATCTCACCCGAAAATGAACCAATAAATTCTTCTCCCTGGTATGCATTCAGAATGATTAGCCAGTCGAGGGATAATATTTGGCTCCGGATGACATATAAAAATGCCAAACATCGTTATCACCCTAAGATTAGCAATGATGGAGAAAACTGGCAGGTGGTATCAAACGATAGAGTTACCTTATCTAATCATGACTCGATAGCAATTTTCAAAATCACCCCTGAATCCGATACAAGCTGGTTGGCAGCCCAGGAAATTATCAATACGGAAAAGGTAAGATTATGGTGCTCCCAACAAGCTGATAAAAAAAACATTAAGTACAAGGAGTATGGCAAATCAAAACTGGGTAGGCCATTGCCGGTTCTCGATATCTGCTCGGGCAAAAAAAGGGGCAAACCCATTGTTGTCATTCTAAGCCGGCAGCATCCTCCTGAAGTAACAGGTTTTTTTGCTATGCAGGCTTTTGTTGAGACTATTACTGAAACGAACGCTTTGACTGACAAGTTCCTGGAACAGTATAGAGTATTGGTGTTTCCCTTGTTAAATCCTGATGGTGTAGATTTGGGACATTGGCGCCATAATGCCGGAGGGGTTGATCTTAATCGTGATTGGGGTAATTATAAGCAAGCTGAAATCAGACAAATAGCTGACTATATTGTCACTATGGCGAAAAGAGCTGGAAGTGAAGTACTTGTTGGGTTTGATTTTCATTCCACTTACAGAGACATATATTACACAAATTCAACTGAGCCCAATAATGACAAGATAGCTGGTTTCAAGGACCTGTGGCTAAGTAGTATTGAAAAAGGAATTGAGGGCTATAAAGTTAAAGAAAAAGCCTCAGGCACAAAGCCAGTGGCTGTCTCGAAAAGTTGGTTCCACGAACAACTGCAGGCTGTGGGCATCACTTATGAGATAGGCGACAACACACCAAGGGATTTCATCAAAACAAAAGGACGTATTTCAGCTCAGGCAATGATGGAGATACTAATTATGCTTTAGTCAGAACTTTAATCCCCAAAATAATCACAAGCAAGCTTATCGACAGAAAATTCTCTGTGTGCAATAGGTAGGGATAATTAATTGTATTAGGTTTATTCAATCATTTTTTGAAAGATATTACTGTAACATGAAAACTATTGGACTAATTGGAGGAATGAGCTGGGAATCCTCAGCGGTTTATTATAATCTTATCAATTTGAAAGTAAGGGAGGCTCTTGGAGGTTTCCATTCTTGTAAAAGCATAATGGTATCTGTCGATTTCGCAGAAATAGAAACTCTTCAGCACAGTGGAGAATGGGCAGAATTAGACAAGTTGATGGTAGCAGCTGCTCAACAACTTGAAAAAGCCGGCGCAGACATTATTGTTTTGTGTACTAACACAATGCATCTATGTAGTGATGCCATAACTTCGAATATCTCTATTCCTTTCTTGCATATAGCTGAGGCTACAGGGATGGAAATAGTAAAGAAAGGTCTTAAGAAAGTAGCATTGCTTGGCACCAGGTTTACTATGGAGAAGGATTTCTATAAACGATTCCTGATGGATAAATTTAATATTGAAGTTATCATACCACCGCTTGAAGGAATTGAGGAAGTTCATAGAATTATTTATTCTGAGCTTGTTCACGGTAAAATCAAGAATGAATCAAGAGATATTTACAAGAAAATCATTGGTGAACTGGAAGAGAGAGGTGCAGAAGGGGTAATTCTTGGATGTACAGAGATCCCATTGTTGATTTCCGCGACTGATGTTAATATCCCTACTTTAGATACAACAACAATTCATGCTGAGAAAGCTGTTGAATGGGCA
>CAYXQX010000734.1:0-2109 GCA_964467485.1 uncultured Porphyromonadaceae bacterium
GGCAAAATCATCGAGATATGACTGCATAAAGAAACCGATACAACTGAATATCAGCCATATCGGTTTTTTGCTCTGAGGTCGGTAGCGTAGTAATCGACTGATATCCAGTAATCTTCAAATACATCTAATTAACTAACCCATAATATTTTATAATTTTTTTTGAATTGAGTAGAAATATCTAAAACCAACCAAAAGTAAATGTTATACGCCATTTGTACGCCATATTACATTTGGCCTTGTGGAATACTCGAAAGAAGCCTTGTCCCAAGTGTGTCGGGAGGATGAAGGTCGACCCTAATATTGTGACACTCTGGGATTAATAGCCTTGGCCCTTTCACCAAAGTTTGTTGTAACTTTACAGGTATAAACCTAATGGCCATGAAAAAGTTCCTAATTGTTCTATTGGCAGCTTTTATCTTATTAAGCTGTGAAAAAAAACATCCACCAACTTGCGAGATCACCTCACCACAGATCGGCTCTGAATATATACGTGGCGAGTCAATAACAATATCTGTTGATGCACATGATTCTGACGGCTCAATTAAGGAAGTAAGGTTCTATATTAACGGTGTAGGGATTACTTCAGTACAGTCCTTTCCATACAATTACGAGTGGCATACAAGTACAGTTGAATTAGGGAGTCATATAATTAGAGTAGTAGCAATCGATGATGAAAACCTTGAAGGAGAAGCAAGTCTGGAGTTAGCAATCATAAAATCCAGCCAGTTTACTGATTTACGTGATAATAATGAGTATGAATATTTAACTTTCGGCACCCAAATCTGGATGACTGAGAACCTTGCTTATCTTCCATCGGTAAACGACCCTGCTGATGGGTCAGATAATGAACCATATTATTATGTATATGGTTATGAAGGAAGCAGTGTGGCTGAAGCAAAAGCTACTGATAATTTTGATACATATGGTGTTTTATATAACTGGGCTGCTGCTACTGCAGATAATCATGGAAATGGCCAAGACATCTGTCCTGATGGTTGGCACCTACCAAGTGATGAAGAATGGACAATCTTAACTAATTATTTAGAGAACAATGGCTTTGGCTACGGAGGGAGTGGAAGTGATATAGGCAAGTCAATGGCTTCCATTAATGACTGGAACTCTTCATCATCAGCAGGAGATGTTGGAAACGATCAGGGGAGCAATAATAGTAGTGGTTTTCAGGCCTTTCCGGGCGGCCGCCGCAGCGACGGTGGCGGTTTCTACGGCCTGGGCGACTACGCTTACTTCTGGTCGTCGTCGCCTTATAGGTCGTCCTACGCGTGGATCCGTGGCCTGCGCTACGATCTCGTCGGGGTCTACCGGTACAACTACCTCCGCAGGTACGGTTTTTCTGTCCGTTGCCTCCAGAATTGAGCCTGTGCGTTGGCGGGTTAGTTTTAATTTTTAAGGCCTTGAAGCCGCCTGCGAAGCGAGTGGTAAGAAGGTGTGGATTAGATAGGACTGCACAATATTACGCCGTCATCTTAAATTCCTGCATGACAGTGCTTTATAAATACGTCTTTAGCGTATTCATGAATGATGTTGAGTATTAGAATGAATCAAAAAACGGATACAAAAGGACAATTTGAACATTGTGCGCCATTTGTACGCCATTTAGGGGTAAACAAAAAACCGAACTCCTTTGAAATCAGGTGGTTCGATTTTTACGTTGAGGTCGGTAGCGGACCTCATATTCTTAATTTACCCTAATTTACTTTAACACCATAGTCCTCTAAACACCCTGTTAATATTGGCATTTTCATTATTTGCAGTTAAGTATAGTTAAGTATGATCAAGATTTGGTTGTACAACGGTTGTACAAATTTATATTAATATGTACCTTTAAGCTGAAATAAGACTAAATATGGCAAGCATACGCTTTCATTTAAGAAATTCCGTCAAAAAGAAACTGGCCCCGGTATATTTGAGGTTTTCATCCGGGAGGGATACCGTATTCGATATCAAAACAGGGTATGAAGTTGACCCCCAATATTGGAGTAAATCAAAACAGGAAATAAACATCTCTATTGTTTACAATGGTATTTTGACTGATGAGGAACTTGCTGAACAAAGAAACAAATTGATCAATCTTCGGCACAGAATTGAGAA
>CAYXQX010000735.1:0-2107 GCA_964467485.1 uncultured Porphyromonadaceae bacterium
CACTTTCCTTTCTAAAGAGCCCTTTTTTTTACACTTGCATACAACGAGTCGCTAGAGGACCACTTTCGTTTATATTCAATATAGCAGATAGTATTATTCTATTCGATTTCAAGGATGTAAGATATATAGCAAGATTCGAATTTCAATTATTTAGAAAAGAATATTTTCCAGAATATCTCCTGATTTTTGAGCCAGCCTTGTAAGGGAAAGCGTTAGGAAAACTAATGTAATGATCTTGTTCATACTGTTGATGTCATCTCTTTTCATGATTTCAATAATTTGTTCAGTCTGCTTTGATATGCCTGTGTGTAATTCCTTTTTATTTTGTCATTGAGGTATGAAGCCTCAATAAGAGATTCTACCTTTTCTTTATTAGAAGTAAGGCTAGTAAAAACCTTGCCTATTTGTGAGTCAGAGATCCCTGTCTCTTTGCCTAAATTATAAAATTGTATCCTGATTTTTCCCTGAGACTTATTTCCGGTGATCAAACCATCCTGCAATGCAAAATCTGTATCCTCAATATGTATTCTACTGTTTAACAGATCGTAAGCCGGACTTAACCTAAAATCTCCGAGGGGTGTTTCAATAAGAGAGAAGTTTTTAAAATGGGCGTCCCCGTTGGATATCAGGTAATTGAACATAATCAATTTGAACAATTTAACTGATTCAATGCTATAAGCAGGTGAATACTTTCTTAAAAGCTCAAACAATTCGAAATATGAGCCCTGATACTTATAATCTTCCCCATGTGTTTGTGGTGTTCGTCCTGCTAGTGATGCAAAATCTTCCTGGGCAAGTTTGCTGCCATCCGGCTTAACATCAAAACGTTTCGTAATATAAGCCGCATCACCATTTTTAAAAAATATAAGAGCATTTTCAGCCGTTTCCATACCGAAAACCTGTCGGGCTATTTGCATACTCAGATGCTCATTAGCCGGCATTTGGTCAGCATTTTTCCCGACAATAGGTATTGGCTTTAAAATATAGCCCCCCTGCTCGCCTTCCTTTAACAGTCGGAGTTTGTTTTTATCCAGTATAACAGACAACTTCTCCTGAACGCCGGAGATAGAAATTCTTTTCTTGTTATCCAGAAATCGCTCGTCAGTTGCTTCATTGGAAGCTGGTGAATCATACGGTAAAATATGACTTACTTTTCTACCATTAAAAATCCTTTTAAATGCAGTGTTACTGTAAGTTGAATGACCTTCTTTAAGGGTACCCGGACAATATTTAATATCTGGCAAACTCATTAACTATCTAATTTCCTGACTCTAACCGCCCCAATAGTATCGTAGCTAGCAGTAGTAAGTAATAAGCCAAAATGATCCTCTTCATCTATTCTCATCGCATAACATACCGCAAGTTTATTAGAACCTTCAGGCAGCATATTAAAGAAGAAAGGAAACAAATACTCCGACCGGTATTCTTGTTGACTTTTTGGCAAAGTAAGACTGATTGCCGGTTTATCCGATGAATCAAACCAGGTATACTGATATCGGAATACGAAAGTCCCATCATCCTCTTGAGTGAGTACCCCAGCTTCTTCATTTTTATATGTCACAAGAGCCTGTCTCATTTACCGGTATCTGTTTGCTTAACATGAAAAGTAAGCTCCAGCCCCAGGGCATCTGCCAGCTTGGTTAGAGTCTGCACCGTAGGATTACCCTTTCCACTTTCAAATTGCTTAAGCGTTCGCAAGCCAACACCCGAGAGCTCTGCAAGCGATTCTTGTGTAACCTGCAACATCTCACGCCGTTCCTTTATCGCTTCTATTAAATGTCCATAGTGCATTATAACGCTCTTTTCAACTCAAATATAGCCATTTCTCGCAATAATAACATATAAAGTGTCGTAAATTGCACTTACTGGTATATTTTATGTTTTTCGAGGCAAGTCTCCAGTTGGCAGTCTCCAGTCCGGATGAATAGAGATTAGTGAAATATACCAATTTTTGGTACATTTGATGAAAATCTAGTATTATGAATAGAAACACATCCATTTCACTGGGAAACTATTTTGACTCATTTGTCAGAAGCATCATATCGAAAGGGAGGTACAAGAATACCAGCGAAGTAATTCGGGCGGGATTGAGGCTTTTGGAGGAAGA
>CAYXQX010000736.1:0-2105 GCA_964467485.1 uncultured Porphyromonadaceae bacterium
TGCTCATTCCTGCCATAAAGCTTAGAATTATTAGTAATGTTATTTTCTTTTTCATGATATATGATTTATGGTTTTTATATTGCTTGTTGTATGTTGCGTCTTCCATATCCTCTGCCACCTGATCCTCTTCCTCTAGGTGTATTTAGTTGATTATCATCATTTAATAGATCTCTGAACAAGTTGGCAAGTGTCTCCTTCTGTTCTGGGGTACATACAGCCTTAAGGCCTAAATAAAACTCCGTAGTCAGCATTTTTAAATCTGCATGTAAATCCCCAATTTCTAAGGAAATATTGTGTAATTGCAGCGTATCCGGATTCAAACTTCCAAGCTCATCTACCAGATCAAGACGGAGGTGGGAAAGATCACGATATATTTGATTTGCCGTTTGATTAAAGGAACGGTTTAAATTTCTGAATACATTTTGTTGTTCATCATCTAATTGCAGCTCATCTGAAAAGAATTTGGTGCGATGGCTTCCTGGAATTTCTTCCCCTGTAATTGTTTCGGTTGTTTGATCTTTATGTTGATTTAGAAATCTCACTACCGAAAGCACTGTGACAACATTGATAACAAGCAGGAGAACTACCAGTGTATACAACAATTTTCGTGTCAGGCTTAGTTTTTTCATTTAACAGAGCTATTAAAGTTAAATAACATCTGTTCAAGTGGTTCATGTCCCATTTCATTAACCAGGGATGATATCTCTTGATGATTAGTCTGACCCGTGGATAAGCCTGAAGTGATAAGATCACCAATCTCAAGACCACCCAAAATACCACTGGCAATCAGAATTACTATAGCAGCTGCTGCTGCAAGTTGGCTCAAAGCTTTGTGTCTTTTTTTATCTGAGGTAACTTGTTGGTGTCCAACCGACTCAATAACTCTGTTTGTAAGAAAAGGATTCGGTAGGCCTTCTTCTTTTTCTTCTATCTGCATCAGGGAATGAAAAAGTTTCAATTCCACTAAAAAACCCCTGCAACCTTCGCAATTCGATATGTGCTCCTCTAAGGTGATCGAGCTTTTCGAATCGAGATTGCCATCGAGGTAATCAAGTAGTTTTGTCCGTGTTTTTTTACAATTCATATTCTGATGCTATATTGGTTTGACAATCATTATTAGAAAAACTTGCGCTCATATCCTTGATTTTTTATACCAATCCCATAATTTCTTTTGTAAATTTTTTCGAGCCCTGAAGATCAAAGACTCAACTGATGACACACTACGGTTCATCACACTGGCAATATCATTATAGGATAAGTCTTCATAGTTGTGTAATACAAAAGCAATTCGTTGGTTCTCAGGTAAAGTGCTTATTGCGGAATCCAATATTCGTTTACGGTCATCATCTTCGAGGAGCTTGTCGGGAGTATCATTGGTTACGGGATCATTTTCCCACATCTTCCCTTTGTGCCGTTTTTCCTTTCTGACATGGTTGAGTGAACGTGTAATTGTTATCCTGTATATCCAGGTTGACAGTGAAGAGTTTGAGCGGAAAGTTTTTATTGAGCGAAATATCTCAATAAAAACCTCCTGTGTAATATCCTGGGCTTCTTCCTGGGTTTCAACAAAACGACGAGCAATATTAAGCACCATTTGTTGATAGGTTTCCACCATCTTCCTGAAGGCAGTCTCATCTCCTTCCTGAATACTACTTACTAGCTCGGAATTATCCATTTAATGTATTTGACACTCTTTACAGTTAAAACTTGTGTTTAGAAAAAAATATAGGGAGTACTGTGTTAAATGAAACACAATACCCCCTATATTTAACAAATTCATTTTAGTCTGGATCTAAATTATTTCTTTTTCAAAACTTTGTTAAGCACTGTGTCTTGATCAAGTTTTTTGGTGCAAAAGAACCAATCTTTACAGTCGATTTCAGAATCGTCCATCCTATCTTTTGCTGTTCCACAAGAACCTGCTGGTCCAATAATTACATCGTCGCCGGGACGCCAATCAGCTGGAGTAGCAACCCCAAATTCATCTGCTGCTTGAAGAGCAATAATTACTCTGTATAGTTCATCGAAATTTCTGCCAAGGCTTAGCGGATAATAAATAATAGCTCTTATAATACCTTTAGGGTCAATAAAAAATACTGCTCTAA
>CAYXQX010000737.1:0-2103 GCA_964467485.1 uncultured Porphyromonadaceae bacterium
TAAGTCGGACAATACTACATTGACAAAATCTACTTGCCCGAATCCGGGTCCTTTTTTACACCAAATCACAAATTCGTCTAGTTGGCTTTTTGTTCCTTCAGCCTCAATATAGACGCTTCCATCTGAAAGGTTTTTAACCTTTCCTTTTAATCCAAGAAATCGTGCCTGATTTCTAGCAGAATAACGGTATCCAACACCTTGGACTCTTCCTTTTACTGTAATTTGATAAAGTATTTTCCCCATGGATTATATCGCTTAAGACATAGATTATTGGTTGCTAATTTAAGAAATTATTTATTGTTACTAGTTATAGAAAAAGTCATGAATATTTTAGTTCTTTTGCTGAATATTGAATATGAATAAAAGCGACAAAGCTTGCAATCCCGAAGAATTTGAATGGTACTGAAACAAGTTTGGTAAGAACTTTTATTTCACAGCCGCTCAGAAAAAGTAAAGTTTCACACTTTCGATAGTTATTGGGATTAGAGTTAGGGGCTGAACGTTTATTTAAATGTAGGTAAAATTGTGTAGGAGATCACATGATTTCAATAAGCCTGAAGGGCTTAAATATAAATAACCACGGGTAAAACCCGTGGTTTGGAATCGCAACATAACACCCGTTCCCCTATTTTTGCTGTAGGCAAAAATAGGGGAACGGATCCTTTCGAATATTCACATAACCACGGGCTTCACCCGTGGTTATTGATGTATACCCCTTTCAGGGCAAAAAGATTTTGATTATATTAATTTTTCGAAGATGCTCGAATTTCTAAATAAACAAAGCTTCAAGGGAATTAGGGATATGAACTATTTCAAATAAGAATTGTTTGTTTCAAAGCTACGAAATCAATAATTTACATTTCAGGAATTTGTATTATTATAGCTAAAATATTAATATAAGATTTTTATTAAAACATTCAATATGAAGACACTGATTGCTACTTTTTTATTGTTTCTAGGATTTTCTCTTAGCGGACAGAATACTATTTATAATTTTACAGTAACTGATATTATTGGTTCGGAGTTTCAATTAAGTAAATTCATGGGAAAAAAGATTCTGCTTGTTAATACGGCTTCTAAATGTGGCTTAACTCCACAATATGAAGATTTGGAGAAACTTTATAATGAGTACAAGGACGAAAACCTCGTAATTATTGGATTTCCTGCTAATAACTTTAAGAAACAAGAACCGGGAAGCAATGAGGAGATTGCCGAATTTTGTCAGAAGAACTATGGTGTAAGCTTTCCAATGATGGCTAAAATTTCTGTAAAAGGAGAGGATATTCATTCTCTTTATGAATGGCTTACTAATAAGGAACTCAATGGAGTTATGGATGCTGAAGTGCGTTGGAATTTTCAGAAGTTTATGATAGATGAGAATGGGAAATTGGTGGATGTGGCCTATCCTAGAGAAAAACCCTATTCAAAAAAAATTATTAGTTGGTTGGCAGAATAAATAGAGATTTTAAGATATAGCTCACACCCCTATCACTAAGCTATGAGATATTTGTTATATCTGGTTTTTTACTATCATAACTTTCTATCCAATTGACTTTCCGGAATGACAAGTTCTTCCTTATGCTGCTCCAAAACTTGAATGATCTCAGCAATCACATCCGGATGATCTTCAGCAATATTGTACTTTTCTGATGGGTCATGGCCAAGATGAAACAGTAAGGGTGTATCATGATATGTCTTAATATGATCTTTAGTGTAAACATTCTCTGTAATGAAGTGTGCTTTATACATTCCGCTGCGCACCGCATATAATTCTCTTCTCCGATAGTAGAAAACAGTATTCCTGGGACTTGGCTCCTCACTAAGAAGTGTTTTGCTCAAATCCACTCCATCCATGATCCTGTCGCCGGGAAAATCGGCTCCTGTCAGCTTGCAGATTGTAGGAAACAAATCCATTGTACCACCCATGTCTGTAACAACAGCTGGATGAATGTTTTCAGGCCACCAAAAAATCGTTGGTTCACGCATACCTCCCTCCCAAGTGGTTCCTTTTCCATTTCTTAGAAGTCCCGCAGATCCTCCATCCTGATCATAAACAAGCCATGGACCATTATCTGAAGTAAATACTACCATTGTATTCTCTGC
>CAYXQX010000738.1:0-2097 GCA_964467485.1 uncultured Porphyromonadaceae bacterium
ACTTCCTCTTCATGAGAATATAAGAGGTAAAGAGAATTACAAATAACCATTACATAAATGAGTCCAGTATAAAAAGGTCAAACACGAAATAATGATGATGTTACCATTGGGAGTTGTTAATAAGTACGCTCTGTAACAGGCTGATTGATAAGGCATAAGAAACTATTCAACACTGCTGTAAAGTACTGGTAATCAGGCGTTAAAATGTTTCATGCCAAACCCAACTATTTGAATACCAGCATTGTAATGCGTATCTTTATGAAAGAAAATCAGACGCAGGAGATATGTTTAAAAAAAATGATCAGCCGGGATTATTCAGTTTTGAGATAGAACTTAGCAAAAAGCAGCGTAATTTACTTGATATCTCAAAAGAGAAGTGGTTTTACAAATTGGTGCTAAGAAATATTAATGAGGATAATTTCAAGCCGCTATACTCAGAAAAGACGAGCCGGCCTAATATCGCCATCAATATTCTTGTTTCAGCCCTGATCCTAAAAGAGCTGAAAGGGATAAGTTATGATGAATTGATGGAGAGTGTAATGTTTGATTTGCGGTTCAAAACTGCCTTAGGGCTTGTGAGCATCGATGACATGCCGTTTTCAAGAGGGACACTGTTTAACTTTCAGAACAGGATATTTTCCTACGAACAGGAAACCGGGATTAATTTAATAGAGGAGATATTCGATAATTTATCCACACGACACATAAAAGAACTGTCACTAAAAACCGACATTCAAAGAACCGACTCTACATTAATTTCTTCAAATATTAAGCGATATTCCAGGGTTCAGTTATTAATTGAAGTATTGATACGTTTGGAAAAGATACTGGATGAAACCGACAAACAACGAATAGGCAAATCTCTACAAGCGTACTTAAAAAATGGATCTGAAAAATATGTCTACGGGATAAAATCCAGTGAGCTGCCACGTGAACTGGAGAAACTGGGTAAGATATACTATAGTGTACAAACCGAAATAGCCGGGAAAAATCAATACCATGACAGGAAAGAGTATATCAATTTCCAGCGCGTTTATAAAGAGCATTTTGTAGTAAGCCATCAGAAAGTAAGTGTAAAACCGACTAATGAACTACACAGTGGTATGTTGCAATCACCCGATGATCAGGATGCCACTTATCGAAAAAAGAGAGAACAACATAGTAAAGGATACACGATAAATGCCACAGAAACAGCTAATCCTGATAACCCCATACAATTAATTGATGACATATGTGTAAACCCCAACAATATTGACGACACGAAAATTATAAATAGTCGTATTGACAAGATAAAAGAAAAGACACCGGAATTAAATGAAATACATACTGATGGTGGTTATGGGAGCGAAGATAATGACAGGAAGTTTGAAAAATTAGGGATCAACCAGGTGACCACTGCAGTTAGAGGACGAGAAAGCGAAATAGGGAAAAATATTGAACAGATTAATCATTCACCAGATACCTATACCGTAGAATGTCCCCATCAGAAAACAATATCCACACCGACAAAGAAGCGCCATAAAGCACGCTTTGATATTAATATCTGTAAGGAATGTCCTTTAAATGGGGAGTGTCGCATATTTAAAAGCAAAGGCAGATACTATTTCACGCATGAAGATTTCCTGCTAAACAAACGAAACAGGAATATTTTAAATATTCCAGAGGAACACCGTAAGATCAGGCCAAATGTTGAGGCAACGATGAAAGAATTTAAAACCAGGACAAGGAACGGAAAAACAAAAGTCAGGGGGATGTTCAAAACAAGCCTCTTTGCATTTAATGTGGGCATGGCAATAAATTTCGGGAGGATTTACAGATATATTGGCCGAAATAATTTAAATAATGCCCAAATGTTAACCGTTACCCCATATTTTTTAATAAAATTGAAAATTATTGCCCTATTAATTAATTTCACTCGAGAATTTCAAAATAATCATCGAAAAATTAAATATTCTTCAAATATGCAATTCTCAGCAACTGGAGTTTCTTATGGTTATTAAACCGGACTCATTCATTATCTGATTTTTCCAAAGCCATTTGATGACTTATTTTTCCTGCGTGAGTGAGCAATTCTCGACCGTTCATTTTCAGTATTAC
>CAYXQX010000739.1:0-1858 GCA_964467485.1 uncultured Porphyromonadaceae bacterium
TTACTCCGGGTAATTCATCATACGCAGTAAACTGAGACTGGCCCGAAACAAACCCACATGCTAGCACAGAAATTAAGACGATTAAGCTAAATCTAATAGGAGAATTCATTGTCATAGTAATTGCTTTTTAAAAAATTGCAAATTACTACAAAAAAGCAAGGAATTATCGCTGATTATTTCAGCAGTTTAATTTCAGTGATAGCCATTACAGCCCGATCTGAGAAAAAGTCTGCAGCGGGTATAACTGTGAATTTTCCACGATTTTCATAATCCAAATTATCCAGGATCATGACCTCAGAATTATCGTTCCGGTTCATGATCTCTGAGTAGGTATATGCAGTGCGATAACCATCCACCGCTGCAATAACAAACATACCATTTTGATAATTCTCATATGAAGGTTTGAAATGAGGTTGCAGCAAGTCTTTCAAATGAGCACCCCTAAAATCGGTAATGCCATGAATTCCTCTTCCCCGGCCGTAGAATACCTGGAAGAAATGTTCAGCAGGCAGGTCTTTGGGTAATTCACTTAATGTTTGAACCACTTTATCACCATCAAGAATATTTATTTTTTTCGACCACATTTTAATCTCCCTGTTGACAACATAGTCACAGTTAAGCGATTTAATTTCGATTTTTGTTGGATTCTCAATATTCCTACAAGTAACCAGGTCTGTACCCACGATCAGTTTTACATTTGCCGGAAGAGCCCATAGCTCGTTGGTTTTACTCGGAACAATACGGCTAACTTTAGTGGCAATCATTATTTGATGCCTGTTAACCGGATAATACACCTCTCCCCAACTTATTGATGCCTTGTCACCTTTATTGTTACTTACCTCGATGTAAAGATCGATTATTGGCAAAAATTCCTTCTCATTTTTTTTAGCCAGATGCATCTCATTCAGAAGATCATACAGGGACACACCCTCATAAGTATAGGAACCGTGAAAAGAAATTTCATCATCGTTAAAATCGGTTTCCTTTACCATGATTGAATGGGTGGGAAAATCACCAAGCTTTAAAATAAAAGGATTACTTATCTCCCCCATGACATTAATACTCTGCGCGCCCTTAAGATCAAATTGCTGCGCATTGTCGTAGAAATCATTGGTAAAATCTGTTTTATCCCAAGTCTGGGCTACTACTGTACCAACACTGATGGCAAGTATAATACTGAGTGATAAAAATAGTTGTTTCATTGTCTGTTCTATTAAAAATGAATTTGAATTCCCGATGATATAAATCTTCCCAAAGATAGCTGTCCGTGAGCTTCCAAATACACGACATCCGTCAGGTTATTCCCTTTTACAAAAACCTCAAACTGTCTGAACTGCTTCCACACTTTTGCATGAATCTTCAGATGAGCAGGAATCTTCTCCTCATTCATGTCGTCCATCCATTGCTGACTGATCCAGTTAGCCTGAAGACTGAAATTGACAATTGAATTATTCCAAACCAATCCTGATTTTAACATGTGAGCAGGATTGTATATTAATGATTTCCCGATGAGATCCTGTCCGTCCTCATCGTCAAAATCCAGAATTTCAGAATGATTATATGCATAACTTAAATAGGCAGTCAGGTTGATTGGCAAGCTTGCCCATGCGCCAATTTCAGCACCGTAAGTCTCAACTGATGAGATATTTCTGGCTTCCTTTATTGGTTTTTGTTTGCTCCCCATCGCAATAAACTCACCGGTACTTACCATATAGATAAAGTCCTCACCCTGAGTATAATAACCTGAGCCTGTAAGCTTTATTATATCACCTAGCCCTACATCTAATCCGAGTTCAAAATTATTAACCCTTTCCGGCTCCAGATTTGGGTTAGCTTTTTTAAAACCTCCTCTAACAAA
>CAYXQX010000739.1:1868-2096 GCA_964467485.1 uncultured Porphyromonadaceae bacterium
AGGTCATCCAGGATTGATGGTCTGAAACCATAGCCATAGGAGAAATAGGCGCTGGTTTTTTCAGTAAAATTGAACTTAGCAGCAGCTTTTGGACTTACAGCTCCCCAGGTATAAGCTGCTAAATCAGGATTTTCAAGATCAGCAAGGATGCTTGTAGCTTTTGTTGGTTCTGTTAGAGTATAAGCTCCATCAAAGAACTGAGCCCGATCATAACGTAAGCCTAATACA
>CAYXQX010000740.1:0-2090 GCA_964467485.1 uncultured Porphyromonadaceae bacterium
TTGTTAATATGATAAAAAGATACCTGATTTGCTCGCTCATTCATTATAGTAATAATGGTTACAGGCTGCCAATTACGCCATTTGTTTTGGAAGGAGTGAATTCCTTTTTAGAATGATATTCATGGAGGCAAAAATGAAAACATTTAGAAAAATCGCAATTGCAGTCTCGTTGATTTTTGCCATACCAGCCTGCTCACATTTTTCTCAAGACGAAAACATATCGCCCCCTGTGATCCTCGCTGACTGCTTTGTTGATTTCCATCTCACAGCCTGGCATGACCTTGATGGCAACGGCTTTTGGGATCCTTCAGAACCAGCCTTGGAGGGTGTTATCTTCCGCATAGATGGCCAATTTGCTTCCATGTTATCGAAGTACCCAGGCATCAGTAATGAGGATGGCTATTTCATAATAAGGACATGGGCACCGGGCGAATGTGCCGCAAGGGACTATACGATCACCGCTGTTCCCCCAGAATCCTACGAGCCGACGACTCCAACCTCAATCACCTTCTCCCTTACCCCAGTCGATTTCTCAAGTGAGGCTCAGTTCGGGTTCCATGCTAACCTTAAGGAGAGTACAGACTAATTAACGCCTGTCAATCACCTCCCCATCGGCATTCATATCAATACTATAAAATTTTCAGGGGCTGCTGGTTAGCAGCCCCTCTTTCCAGTGTAGCTGACAGGAATTGCCTGTCCTGATGCATCACAGGAAACCCGCAACATCCTGTTCCACAAACAAGGGGGAAGTGCCTACTTATGAGTGAATTTACAGCCATAGATCAGTTAGACGAGAATTTATAGAATGATTTCAGGCAATGTATCTTTTATCAATATATGGCGAGATCATCAAGCGGAGCAGCGCCCGATAGGTAAGTTGAAATTCAATTGTTTCTCCGATTTTTAGTAGCCTGTCTGCTGATTTGATAATCAGGTGATCACTAGTTGCTCCTATGATGGTTATATTTTTATCCTTAGGGGTGCATCCTTTTAAGTCCAGGTCTTGTAATCCTATAGCGAGTATTGCCCTGTTAATTTCGCCTTCATCCTTGACCGAAGGAACTTCACCAAAAGCATCATAGGTAATAATCCCACTTGGTTTGGATGGTTTTCGCTTGCTCTCGATGACCTCAACCTCGAGCATGAAGGCATTTTTCATCAATCCGGGTATATTTTCCTGCGAAATTGGATCAGTTCCTAACAAGATCGATTCACCAATTCGCAAATGGTTGATCATTCCTGCATTCATTATTTCCTTTGCCCATTGATAATTTGCTGAATTCCCTCCCGAGATGATCTCCAAACGGATTTTGTTCTTATCCTGAATACTTTCTGCAATCGTAATTAGTTTCTCCATTTTTTCAAAAGTGGGTTTGATGCCATTCAAGCAGGTCAGATTAACCCCTAACCCAACCAGCCGAATGTTTTTCAGGGTATTGATTTGTTCAATATATTCATCCACTTGCGAAGGAAGGAGCCCCTCCCGCAGGTCACCGAGTTCAATCATCAAAACGATATCATGCATTTTATTGAGTTTTGCAGAAAATTTATTCAACAATTTGATTACTGTTATCTCAGAGTTCATACTGTAGTCTGCAACTGCCGTGATTTCTTCTGCTTCAGATAGCATTGGGGAGCGTAAGAGCATGAATTTTGCTTTAATCCCCGCTTTTTTCATTTTCTTGATATTCTGGATGTGTGAATCACCAATGGAGTGTATGTCATATTTGGAAAATAGCCGTGCAATTTCCACTGATCCGCACACACCCTTAGTAACGGGAGTAATCCTTATTCCCTTTTTCCCATAATACTGAACTAATGTTTCAATATTGTGCGCAATTCTTTCAAGATAAATGATTACTCTGGGAAATTTATTCGTATTAATTGTTAATCCTCTCTAAGGCAATTTTTATAATTTCCTGGAATAATTCTTTCGCGCCTATGCCTTCTGCGCGAGCCATAAATCCAATATAACTGTGGGGCTTTTCTCTTGGCGTACACATAAGCCCTGCAAAGGCATTCGCTTCAAGCAACACAAAACCTTGCGGGGTTAATTTTGTATCAATACGTGCAAAGTCTCTTAAACCCAG
>CAYXQX010000741.1:0-2088 GCA_964467485.1 uncultured Porphyromonadaceae bacterium
TATGAATTACAGAATTGGCGTTACCAATATGAGTAGCAAGGGGATTATTCCAAATTCTGATCTTTTTAGAAATAATTTTTCTATAGGAAGTGATGTAAAAGCTACGGATAAGATCACGGTAAGTACAAACATTAATGTCACGAATTCATGGTCCAATAACCGACCCTCAAGTAACAGAGGAACAAATTCACTGGAATGGGCTTATAAAATGCCTACAAATATTGATATTCTGGAATTTAAGGATTACTGGGAACCGGGTCAGGAGGGTGTTCAGCAAAGGACTCCTTCCAATGGACTTTATGACAATCCATATTTTCTGGCCAATGAAGTAAATAATAGCTTTGACAGAGATAGGATGTTTGGTAATTTGAAGGCAGTATGGCAGATTACTCCAGATATTAGTTTGATGGGAAGGTAGGCTATAGACAGTTATAATGAGAAACGGGAAACAAAAATATCCCCAAGTTACACAAGGGAGCCTAATAACGGAACCTATGGCGTTCGGAATAGCATTAATTATGAGAGAAATGCTGATTTTTTGGCTACCTATCATAAGGAAATCAATAAGCTTGGAATTGTGGTATCAGCAGGAGGGAATTCCTTGTACAAAAAAGGTTCTTCCATATCTAACTCCTCACGTTCAACCGAAGGACTGATTATTCCAAATCTATATACGATAGGTAATATCACCTCAGGTTCTTTGGTATACGGTAGTGGCTGGAGTCAGAAAGCTGTTTACAGTGCCTACGGACTGGTGAATCTTTCTTATGACGATATGATTTATCTGGATATTACTGGCAGAAATGACTGGTCGAGTACACTTCCTGTAGAGAATCAATCGTATTTTTATCCTTCCGTCTCTTTAAGTCTTTTGCTGAATGAGATGGTAGATATGGGAAGTAGCATTGATTTATTGAAACTAAGAGGAGGATGGGCCCAGGTTGGTAATGATGCAGGTGCATATCAGCTTTATCCAACCTATGGCAATGCCGGTCAATGGGGCGACGCTACGCAGCTAGTTAAATCGGGAACACTGCTTTCTCCTAATTTAAAACCTGAAGAAGCAACTTCCATGGAATTTGGTATTGACTTGAGTATGGTGAATAACAGGATTAGATTTGAAGGAACTTATTATGAAGTTGATAACCGGAATCAGATTATTAGAAATATTCCCATTGCAACTTCATCGGGTTATAGCAGTGTAAATATAAATGCTGGTTTAATACAGAGTAGGGGATGGGAATTTCTTGTAGGATTAACACCCGTCAAGACCAATGATCTTATATGGGATGTAAATGTGAATCTTTCCCGTAACCGAACGAAGTTGGCAGAACTTTCAGAGGGTATTGAATTCATGAAGTTTTGGAGCGATGCCCATGGAGGTGCCTGGACATATGTTGGGGATGATATTGGAGATCTTTATGATGCTAAAGTTATAAGAGTTGAAGATGAGAATTCTCCCTATTATCAATACCCAATTATTGGGGGTTCTAGTTATGCATGGCAGGATATCGAAAGCGAGGATACGAAAAATAAAATAGGGAATTATAATCCTGATTTTTTACTAGGAATGCAAACAAGGCTCACATATAAAGGCTTTACCTTGGATATGACCTTTGACTGGAGAAGTGGGGGACAATTTGTTTCTCAAACTTACAGGTATAGCGGTAGCGATGGCATCAATAAACATTGGATGGAGAGTCTTATTGATCCAGGTGGAAGAACAGGTCAGGAACTACGCGACTGGCTTGTAGCTAACGAAGATGAGTATATCATTAACGGTTTTAATGTAGTAGGTGGACCAACGGCTGAGCTTGGCGGATTTGACGAAAATTATAGTGGCGTGATGGTTTCTGATGGGACATTTGTTCCGGGAGTTATTGACAATGGTGACGGAACTTATAGAGAATACCTGTCGGGAGAGGCTGATGCCGAGATACCTTTACTCCCCGTCATTTTCACTTATCCATGGAGTTTTATGGAAGCTTCAACCTTTGATGCCGATTTTCTCAAATTACGGGAAATTTCATTGAGTTATCAGATTCCCCGTACTTTTACTAATAGGTTTGGTGTTCAAGATGTATCGGT
>CAYXQX010000742.1:0-2075 GCA_964467485.1 uncultured Porphyromonadaceae bacterium
TGAGTTATGCCCCGATAAAAATCGGGATCAGCAAGCTGAAATTATGAGTTATGAATTATGAGTTATGAATTTCAACCTGCAACCCGCAACCCGAACCCCGCAACCTGCAACTTTTAGCATATTTTTACCTAACTTTGCACCCTCAAAAAATTTTGGCCTAATAATTTATTATCAAATGATTACAGTTTCAAATCTACGTATACAGTTCGGGAGCAGGGTGTTGTTCCAGGAAGTTAACATGAATTTCACCCAAGGTAATTGCTATGGCGTTATTGGTGCCAACGGTGCTGGAAAAACAACCTTCCTGAAAGCAATCTCAGGAGAACTGGATGCAACCGCCGGTCGAATTAACCTGGGGCCTGGTGAGAGACTCTCAGTTTTAAGTCAGGACCACTTTGCCTTTGATGATTACACTGTACTGAATGCGGTAATGAAAGGACATTCCATCCTGTGGGATATCATGCAGGAAAAGGATGCTTTGTATGCCAAGCTTGATTTTTCTGATGCAGATGGTATAAGGGCCGCTGAACTCGAAGAGACCTTTGCAGAGATGGATGGATGGAATGCTGAGAGTAGTGCAGCCACCCTATTGAGCGACCTTGGGATTAAAGAAGAATTTCATCATACCATGATGAAAGATATGAGTGGTCGACAGAAAGTAAGAATTCTTCTGGCTCAGGCATTGTTTGGTAATCCTGATAACCTGCTTCTTGATGAGCCGACTAACGACCTTGACCTGGCCACAGTATCATGGCTGGAGAATTATCTTTCGAACTATGAGAATACAGTATTGGTTGTATCCCACGACAGGCACTTCCTGGATGCCATAAGCACACATACTATAGATATTGATTTTGGAAAGATTTCTATGTTCGCCGGTAATTACAGCTTCTGGTATGAGAGCAGTCAGCTGGCACTCCGACAGCAATCTCTTCAGAATAAGAAAGCAGAAGAAAAGAAAGCTGAACTACAGGCATTCATCAGGAGATTTAGTGCTAACGTAGCCAAATCCAAGCAGACTACCAGTCGTAAGAAAATGATTGAAAAGCTGAACATTGAGGACATTCAGCCTTCAACAAGGAAATATCCGGGTATTGTTTTCAAACCGGCCAGAGAGGCAGGCAATAACATTCTGGAGGTTAGTGGATTAAAAGCTAGCATAGATGGCAAAGTGATATTTAAGAATGTAGATTTTGTAGCAGACAAAGGAGACAAGATTATCTTTCTCTCCAGGGATCCACGCGCCATGACTCTTTTGTTTGAAATCCTGATGGGTAAACAACAGCCTGATGGCGGTAAATTCCTTTGGGGTCAAACCATTACTAACGCATATCTCCCACTAGACAACTCCGACCATTTCGAAAAAGAACAAAGTTTATATGAATGGTTTTGTCAGTTTACCAGTGATACAACCGAAGTATTTATCCGCCAGAACTTAGGAAAAATGCTTTTCACCGGCGATGAGATTTATAAATCGGTAAAAGTTTTATCAGGTGGAGAAAAAATGAGAAGCATGATTTGCAAGATGATGCTTTCCGATGCCAACTCACTTATTCTCGACACCCCAGCCAATCATCTTGATCTGGAATCCATCCAGGCCTTTAACAATAATCTGACCAGATATCCAGGTAATGTCTTCATGTCATCCCATGACCATGAATTCATCCAATCCGTCAGTAACAGAATCATCGAGCTAACCCCCAAAGGCATTATCGACAAGCTGATGGATTATGATGATTACATCACAGATGAGAAGGTTAAGGCTCTTAGGGAGGAAATGTACTCTTAGATCTGTAGATTGGTAGATTGGTAGATTGGGAAAAAGCTCTTTCTGTTTTTCATTATTGGTGGTTTTATGCATCTATATTAGTAAAAGCCAATATGGAGTATCATAACACCTTACATAGTCTTGAAATTTATAGAATGGATATATCAATTACCTCAAAAAGAAGTACAATATAACTTACAAGTAATCAGTCTTTTCCTGATCTCCTAATCTACAGGTCAAACACCTATTTTAAATTAACAATTATCAAAATAGGATTACTTGACAAATCTGTAGTCTTCTTTAATTC
>CAYXQX010000743.1:0-2073 GCA_964467485.1 uncultured Porphyromonadaceae bacterium
ATTTCTAAATTTGCAATCCCTTTTAGAATCGTTCTTTTGAAATAGATATTTGAATTATTGCCCAGATGGCGAAACCGACAAAGGAGCTCTCGCCATTGCTAAAAAAAAGATTAAGTTTTGATTACTATTATGTTCTTTTAAAATAGATATTTGAAGAAATGCCCAGATGGCGAAATTGGTAGACGCGCTAGTTTCAGGGACTAGTGTACGCAAGTACGTGCAAGTTCGAGTCTTGTTCTGGGCACATTAATTATGGTTGGTAGAATTTCTATCAACCATTTTTTGTAAAATGGCGGAACCGAAACCATTGAAGCGATAGCGGAAATGGTTGAGCTCATGCCATTTCCCAGCCTTCCGAATAGCTTCAAAAATTAATATATGTCGATGTTTATGACAATCTCAAAAAATTGAGAATGGCATAATTGGTAGACGCGATAGTTTCAGGAACTAGTGTACGCAAGTACGTGCAAGTTCGAGTCTTGTTTTGGGTATAAAAAGAGGGCATGGTAATAAAAATCAGAATCTGGTTCACCCCAGACTTTGTCGCACTATGTATTTTCAACGCATTATGGTTTCGTTATTTCGTATCCTCAATTATCTCCCGGTCTGACTTTAAGTTTTGAAGCCCAACTGTTATTAGGTTCTTGTCCCATTTCAAATTCCAATGTTCCTCCACTCATTATTTCCTGTTGTGAAATCCAGGTTCGATTTATTGGATTTCCATTGAGTTTTGCCGATTGAATGTAAATATTCTTTTTCGAATTGTTATTTGTTTTTATAAAAAACGATTTCTCGTTCTCTAATTTAATTTGAACCTTGTCGAAAACAGGCGAACCAATTTCATAAACATTGCTACAGGGTGTAAGCGGATAAAATCCCATGGAAGAAAAATTGTACCATGACGACATGCTTCCCATATCATCGTTTCCGGGTAATCCGCCCGGACCTGCTTTGTATAATTTTTCGCCGATTAAGCGGGTATAATATTGCGTAAGCCAAGGCTGGCCAGAAAGATTATAAAGATATCCCACATGATGAGAAGGCTGGTTTCCCTGGACATACTGCCCGATTGTTCCTACTGTCCCCACATATTTATAACCTTCTTCGCAAGGAGAAAGTGTAAAAAAACTATCCAGTTTTGCATTGAATTTTTCACGACTCCCAAATATATTTATTAATCCGGGAATATCATGTTGAACAGCCCAAATATATGGCCAGGCATTGGATTCGGTATAATGACGGTTTGGGCTTCGTCCGATTAAAAGTGGTTCGAAATACGTGTACCACGAATGATTTTCTGAAGATTGAGTTTCCAGCAGTTTTGATTTGTCGCTCAACAATTCCAGAAATTCCCCATTGCTGAGTCGTGGCCGCATAAACCCGGTCTCCTGATCCCATAAGTTTGCATAATTTCCGGCTCGTTTCATAAAATATTCGTAATCGGCAGTTTTTCCCATTTCCTTAGCCATTTGTGCCAGACACCAGTCGTCGTAAGCAAATTCCAAAGTACACGAAACCGATTCTTTGTTTTTATCAGCAGCAACATAACCAAGGTTTAAATATTCGGATAATCCGTCGCGGGCTGCACTTTCCGGAACCGGTGGTTTTGGCATTTCCGTGGCTTTTCGTTTCATTGCCTGATATACAAATTCAACATCAAATTCACGAAACCCTTTCATGTAGGCATCTACTACAATCGGAACCATGTGGTCGCCAATCATTCCGTCGCTATACCTATTATAACTGTGTAATCCCGGAAGCCAACCACTTTCCCTTATTTTTGCTTCAATCGATTTCAAAATATCATTTACTTTTTCAGGGGCAGCAAGTGTAATTAAAGGATTCGCCGTCCGATATGTGTCCCAGGTATAAAAAGTACTGAAAAAGTCATAATTTTTAGCGACATGGATTTTATTGTCCATTCCAAGGTATTTCCCGTCCACATCCTGAAAAATGTACTGTGAAAGTAAAGTTCGATAAATACCTGTGTAAAATTTAATTTTATCTTTTTCTGTATTGGTTTCAACCTGAATCCGATCCAATGCTTTATCCCAAATGTCAACCGCTTCACTG
>CAYXQX010000744.1:0-683 GCA_964467485.1 uncultured Porphyromonadaceae bacterium
TCATTGTTCTTTACCAATGACTTAACCGAGTGTCCACCATTTTATAGCAGGATCATAATGCAGGATATCTTCAAAGGACAATTTCCTGTTTCTACGATCTTTGAGCCATTTTTGGGCTGACTGGTAGCCTCCGATATAAAACTCCCATGCGGTGAGGGGAATCTGGTCAAAATACTGCGTGTCATTAATCCAGATTCTGCCAAGTTGATTTTCTTTATCATACAGCTCCCAATCATTTTTATTGATCTTACGGGTAATAACATTATCCCCATCTTCAGGATAACTTGTGATATAATTTTCAACTTTGGCAGATTCTAATAAGTGAACCCGGCGTATCTCGCTACCCAATTTAACCAATTGCCAAAAGGTTTTTTTATCCTTTGGGTAAGGCACTCGGGGAAAGTCAATTTTTAAAAACTCCTTGTAAGTCTCTCGATAGGTGGGCGAATGAAGAATCGCATAGATGTAGTCCAAAATATCAATCGGGGCAAAGACGCTTTCATCAGCTTCTTTCTCTTTGGTAAAGGTTAAGCTAAGTTTTCCAGCTATTTTCTGAATAATCTCGGGATCAAGGTTGGGTTCAGGTCCTTTATTTTTTTCTATGGTTCGTTGTCCGTCTGCTTGAGGATATGTATACAAAGGGACAATATTGGCATTGTCCAGCGAAGAGACTATACATTTGT
>CAYXQX010000744.1:693-2066 GCA_964467485.1 uncultured Porphyromonadaceae bacterium
GTCGATTAAATTTTTTGTGCAGTAAGGTGTTGTAACAATTTTGCCTCTATCTCTCCTGATCATGCATAGGCCAAGATTTTCTTTATTTTTTAATTCTTCCATGAAGCTACTTCTTGATATAGCTAAACATTTAGAATTATAATAAACAAACCTATTATCGAATGGTCTATACGAATAGATCTCTGTATAATCACCAACAAATTCATCACTAAAATTATTGGTAAATGACACCAGCTTTGAATCGGCGCCAGTAGTCACACCCATGCTATCTTTTCTGAAAAGTTTCTTAACATCAATCCCTACGTTATACATGCTCTCTTTTTCAAAATCCTTCAGGAGCATAAAATACATCGGAGCGATATTAGGTATTTTCTGATAAGAAACGGAGTTCATAGTGTTTTCCCGAAGAAATTGATATTTAGCGTCTCGTTCGCCAAATAGATCACAATGATAAACCTGCCCCAATTCACTTGGATTCTTATTTCCTGTTTTGACGAAGAGGTTGATGGAAACACCTTGTTGAATATCAAAGACGTTCACATCTGGTGAACCATCGGGGCAGGTCTCTTTTTTCTTTGAGTTACCGTGCAAGTCTAAAATGTAAATTTTATCGTAAGTGTTTAGCAAGTGCCAACGCATCCCACGAAAGGTAGGGTTGTCTAAAAAACTATGAGAATTAATAAATGCTAGAATCCCTTCACCGTTCTTCTCTATAAATTGTTGTCCACATCGAAGGAATTTCACATAATCATCATTGATCCATTTAGGGTTTCTTTCTTTAAGTTTCTCTTTACTGCCGGGTTCTTTTTTATAATCCTCCATCAAACCCATGATCCACTTGCCTTTGTTGGCACTTTTACCGCTGTATGGCGGATTTCCCATTGCCACCATCACCGGTGTATCCCGCTTAACATGGTTTGCTTCATTGGCTTCATTACTAAGCCAGGTAGCAAATAGAGTTCCTGTGTCCGGATGGTGTTCTTCTAAAGAGTTGGTAAGGTAGATATTAAAGCGTTGCTCTTTTTTAGGCATGTAGCCTGTTTCGCTTAGTAGCAAGTCGAGGTTGAGGTGCGCCATTGCATAAGAGGCCATTAACAGCTCAAAGCCATTAAGGCGGGGTATTAAGTGCTCTTCCACATAGCCGCTCCAGGCTCCCTGCATAGCTTTGAACTTCTTATTGTAGATGAATTTCACCACTTCGGCAAGGAAGGTGCCCGTCCCTGTAGCTGGATCAAGAATCTGTACTTTGTGTACTTCTTTACTTTCGAAAACGGCCTTGCCTTTATTTCTGCCCTTTGCTATAGCCGTGCCCTGCAACTTGACTTTAATTGTGGTTTTGGAGATATCGGATAAACCATCCTTTAACCCAAATT
>CAYXQX010000745.1:0-2062 GCA_964467485.1 uncultured Porphyromonadaceae bacterium
AATGACAGACAAAGAAATCGAAGGTGTAGCAATGTGGAGTGCTGTTGAATCTATTAGAAAACTATTGGCTATTAGTCGTAATAATCCCACATCAATCCTAAAGTCAACAAAGGCAATAATTGATGCGGCTTTGAAAGAGAAAAAGGACTAATCACATGAATCTTAAAAAATTCAATGATGATGGAGGAACAGTAGTAATGGTTACCCATAGTTATGAGGCAGATCGCCTAGCCTCCCATATAATAAATATGAAAGAGGGACAGATGGTCTCTATTTAGTACATTTGGATATTCAATTCAAAAAATATGAAGTTCACTAAAACCTGTATATTAATTCTCTGCATTGGTTTACTATCTTATAGTTGCTCCCATAAATCTCCTGATAACTCTGAAGATTGGACCCAGTTTAAATACGATAATTACCGATCGGGGCTAAGTCCAACAAGCATAGATCTAAGCCATTTGGATCAGGATTGGGTTTTTACTTCCCCCCAATATCCTGTGCCAGCCTGGTACGGTCCGGCCAATGAAGATGCTTTCGCCAATTCAGGTCCACTGCCATCCATGAGGGATTATGATCTGGCCTTTTATCCTATAATTGTTGGAGATCGATTGTACTATGGATCAACTGCGGATGACGGTTTGCATTGCATAGATAATACTACAGGAAAGGAATTATGGAATTTCACCACAGACGGTCCCATTCATATATCTCCGGTTTATGATAATGGGAAGCTGTTTTTTGGCTCCGACGATGGTAAAGTGTATTGCATAAATGCAAAAAACGCAAAGCTCATATGGTCCTTTTCTCCGTCTCCCGAGAATACACCTTTAGTATTAAACAACGGTAGACTAATCTCTTACTGGCCCATACGAACAGGAGTGACGCTTGATAATGACATCGCTTATTTTGGCGCTTCATTGCTTCCATGGAAAAAATCATACTTATGTGCAATCAACAAAACCTCTGGTAAACCTGAAGGCGATGGCTGCTTTGTTCGGGAGTTTGATAACATGACCTTCGAAGGCTCAATGGCCCTTACCGGGGATAAGATACTGCAGCCACAGGGTAGGATCGCACCGGCATTTTTCGACAAAAACAGTGGTGAGAGCGCCGGGATGCTTCCGGGTGCAGGTGGTTGTTTCGTTCTGGTTACTAATGAAGAGAATATTATTCATTCCAAAACACCACGGAATAAAACCATGCAGGAGTTATCGAAATCAGAAAATCCTGATTTCATGACCTTTAATGGAGGAAAAGAGATTGTGGTAAAGGGTGATACGTCTTTCGTCCTCACAGATAATTCCATTTCAGCTTACCAACGATCAACAAACAAGCTGATCTGGCTAAGACGCAATTTTAGGGCTCACAGAATAATACTGGCAGGAGAATATCTTTTTGCCGGGGCTACAGATAAAGTATTCGGCATCAGTATAAAAAACGGACTTACGCTGTGGGAGACTGATGTAAAAGGAACTGTCTATGCTTTGGTCGCTGCAAACCAGGCGCTGTATGCATCCACCGGCGAAGGAAATATCTATTGTTTTAGATCAGGAAGTAAAGTAAATAATCTGCTTGCTCAGAATAAGGATAAAGCCCCAACAATTGATGAGCCTATTGAAACTGAGAAACACGAAGCTACTAATATGCAGTACGACTTGCTTGAAGGCCCATTCATGGAGGCAGTTTCCAGAGATACTGTTTTGCTGAGCTTTGTTAGTCAGGATAAAACCAGTAGCGGAGTAAGCTGGACATCTGATGGAGGACCTGAGGTTAGTATGAATATTCATGAGCAAACGAAACATGAATACTTGCTCCCCGTGAGAAAAGATTTTAGGTATTCAGCCAAGATCAGGATTAATAATAATCAAGCTTTTGATCTGGAGTATGATAACTTTTTCAATTTCACCAAACCACGAAAACAGATTCAAATTCCAGCTACACTACCAATGGAACTGCTTAGCCAACTGAATATTGCTCTTGATGGCCCAAAAATGAAAACCGGATTATGCCTTATCCTGGGAGCTGAGAACAGCAAACTGCCCTATATGCTGGCCGATTA
>CAYXQX010000746.1:0-2062 GCA_964467485.1 uncultured Porphyromonadaceae bacterium
CATACGAATATCGAGAACCAGACACTCCAGCGGACTCTTTGTGTATCTCTGTAATAATTCATCTCCAGATACAATTTGATTTACTTTGTGCCCCATGGCATTGACCATTTCTCAAACAATTTCCCTGGTTGCCTTATCGTCATCTACTACAGAAACTACTGGTTGAACCTGCATTAAAACTCTCCTAAAAATAATCTGTTAAATATCTTTATATAAAGGTAAAGTGAAATAAGAAGTCATTCCTTTGTCAACATTGGCTTCTAAGCCAATCATCCCACCCTGAGATTCAATTATTGATCTGCTAATCGATAAACCAATCCCCAGCCCGTAAGATTTCGTAGTATAAAATGAATCGAAAGCAGCTTGAATTTCATCTTGACTCATCCCAGTCCCATTATCCTTGACTTTTATCTTAATATAACCATCTGTCTCGAACATTTCCATCCATATCTTACGGTTATCTTCCGGGAATTCACTTAATGCATCTATTGCATTATTGATCAGGTTTATGATCACCTGCTCTATCTGAATTGAATCGGCATTTACCTTCATGTCATATGTTGGTATATCTAAATTAAATTTGATATTTTTATGCTTCATCTCTGTTTCCAATAAATTTACTGAATCGTAAATTAAAGAATTGGCAGTTACTATTTGTTTATCAGGCTTGCCTTTTCTGACATAATTTCTAATACGCGATATTATTTTTTCCGCACGCTGTGCCTGTTCAATAATAATTTGCATTTTATCAATAACTATACCAACGTTTTCAGTGCCCGATTCAAGCAACTTTGAACTTCTTTCTGCCTGTGCCTGCATAACGAACAAGGGCTGGTTTATCTCATGGGCAAGGCTGGATGCCATCTCGCCTATCGAATTGACTCTGGATATATGAGCAACTTCTAATTGATGCATATGGGCATTATCAATGGCTTGTTTTCGCTCTATAACCCTGCCTAACCGCTCAGCTAACGCATTTAGCAGGTGTTGTTCTTCTTTGAGGAATGGTCCTTCACTTTCTTTCGGAGATGGCTTTAAATAGAATACCTCAATCCTGCCGATTTGCTGGTCGGCACTGTGAATTTCAGCGACTTGTTTCCATTCAGTCTGCACAAAACTGCTTGACTTGTATTCTTTCCCAAGTACAGTTATTCTGCAACAGGTGATATTGGGAAACTGCCAGCTTGGAGGTACTGCTTTAGCAAGGCCATTAATGATATCTTCCAAAGAATCATATTGCTCAACCAGTCTGGTTAAAGTATATAAACAATTAATCTCCTTAACACGCTCGCCAAGATCATGTGTTTTGGCTTGTAATGCTTTTTCTGATGCCCTACGTTCGGTGATGTCTTCTGCGGAAAACAGGACTCCATTTATCTGTCCGTTTGTATCCCTTATCACCACATTATGAAACGAAAACAATCTTTCCTCTCCATCCTTAGTCAATAATGGATTCTCATAAAATTCAACCGGCTTTATATTACCTGCCATCAACTGATGAAAATCACTTTTTACTTCATCCCTGTTATTACATGGAACCATCAGTTCAAACCAGTTTCTGCCTATAAGTTCTCCATTATCGTACTTTAGAAGTTTATACCCCTTTTTATTTATTAAAGTTATTTTTTCATCAGATGTTACTATTATCAAACCTATTTCCGCTATATTCAAGTACAGCTCTGACTGCTCTTTTTCCTTTTTAAGTTTACCCTCAGCTTTGTTTCTCAATAAAATGCTATACTTCAGGTGTCGAGTAAACATTACAATCCCCATGAATCCCAATAACCATAAGAAAATGTAGCCAAATGCAACAATTTTATGATCGAGCAAGCTCCATACTGAAATCGCTATAATAAAAAAAGTCCAGATTGAAAAAATCAACCAGAAATATTTTTTCATATCAATCGAACTAGTTTTTACTGTATCTGCCACTCAATTCTCCTTTTTTGCAAAGGCTAGTAAAATTCGGGTAATAATACTGACGGCACGGGAAAAAACAACCCAAATTTGTCAAACCTGAAGCAGTCTCTCTCGGCCTTTAGGTAATCATATCAACATTGTT